>CBJNAS010000120.1:0-8357 GCA_966434565.1 uncultured Phenylobacterium sp. | reverse complement strand
GCGCGCCATGACCTACATCGTGATGGATCCCTGCATCAAATGTAAGTTCATGGACTGCGTGGAGGTCTGCCCGGTCGACTGCTTCTACGAGGGCGAAAATTTCCTGGCCATCAATCCCGACGAATGCATTGACTGCGGCGTGTGCGAGCCGGAGTGCCCGGTCGACGCCATCAAGCCGGACACCGAGGACGAATCGGACGGCAAGTGGCTGCGGATCAACACCGAGTACGCGAAGATCTGGCCGAACATCACCGTGAAGGGCGAGCCGCCGGAGGATCGCGAGCAGTTCGAGCGCGAGACCGGCAAGTTCGAGAAATATTTCTCGGCGAAGCCCGGCCGCGGCTCCTGAGCGCCGCCGAGCGGAACGACGACGCGTTTCGGCGTCTTTTGACGTGGTCAGGTCCCTCGCGCAGGGCTTAACTCGCCTGACCGGACCGACCATCTGAAGCGGGCGCAGCCGCGGCGCCTCGCCCGCGCGGCGCCGCGGCGCACCCAACGCTTTCATCTGTCAGCGTTTTATGGTATCGTCCCTGACGACGCGGCGTGAAGGGTTCGCCTTGCCCGTCTTCCTGAAGAAGCAACGGCCGCCCCGGGCATGGCGCCCCGGAACCGGCGAAGGTGTCTTAAGAGGTCGATTTCTCTGTCAGCGCATGAGCCCGCCGCGAAAATCCTACGCGGAGAGGTGGCTTGGTCGCACGACGGTCGCTCGCGTCAGCGCTCCGGCCCCGCCGGAACCGGATTTTTTGAGAGGGTGTCTCGATGAGCAAGAACGGTCATGATTTCTCGGTCGGCGATCATGTGGTCTACCCCGCCCATGGCGTGGGGCAGGTGCAGGGAATCGAGACCCAGGAAGTCGCCGGTCTGAAGCTGGAGGTGTACGTCATCACCTTCGACCACGAGAAGATGACCCTGCGCGTGCCCACCGCGAAGGCCAAGACCGCCGGCCTGCGCCCCCTCGCCGAAGTCGACGTGGTCTCCAAGGCTTTGACCACGCTGAAGGGCCGCGCGCGGGTGAAGCGCACCATGTGGTCGCGCCGGGCTCAGGAGTACGAGGCCAAGATCAACTCCGGCGACCTGATCTCCATCGCCGAGGTGGTGCGCGACCTGCACCGCGCCGACAACCAGCCGGAGCAGTCCTATTCCGAGCGCCAGCTCTACGAATCGGCCCTGGACCGCATGGCCCGCGAGGTCGCCGCGATCGAGCGCATCGACCGCGAGGCCGCGATCACCATGCTCAACAAGTCGCTGGTGAAGGCCGCCGCCGCGGCCTGATCCCCCCTGTCGTTGCTGACGTGAACGCCCGGCCCGCGCGCCGGGCGTTTTCGTCTGGGCCTTGGACGCCGGGAACGCCCCGCCTTGCCCCCGGGTTTGCCTGTCACGACAGGAGCGCCCAACATGGCCAAAGCCGCCGGACGCCGGCCCGACGAGACGTCGAGCGAGCAGAGCCAACGCCAGGGCCCCGAGACCTGGGCGCTGGCCCTGATCGCCGGCCTGATGGTGCTGGCGATCGTCGCCCTGGTCGTCTTCGCAGGCCACTGACGACCAAATCCATCGCCTCACCCAGCTGGTGAATTGTCGCCGCGGCCATTCCGGCGGATGCTTGCGCGTTCCGAGCGGAGGGTGCGGCGATGCTGTTCGAGCAGATCGCGACCGGGGGCTGCCAATCGTATCTGCTGGGCTGCCCGGCGACCCGGGCGGCGGTGTTGATCGACCCGGAGCTCTCCCGGATCGACGAATACCGCGGACGGATTGGCCAGCAGGGGCTGCACCTGCGCTATGTGGTCGACACCCACACCCACGCCGACCATTTCTCCGGCGGCCGGGAGATCGGCTCGGCGCTCGGCGCGCCGGTGGTCATGCACCGCCTGAGCCCGGCGCCGCACGCGGCGCTCAGGCTCGACGACGGCGACATGCTGATCGCCGGCGACCTGAAGCTGAAGGCCCTGCACACCCCCGGCCACACGCGCGATTCCATGTGCCTGGCGATGGACGACCGGGTGTTCACCGGCGACACCCTGCTGATCGGCGGCACGGGCCGCACCGACCTGCCGACCGGCGATCCGCGCGAGCTCTACCAGAGCCTGTTCGACAAGCTGCTGCGCCTGCCGCCGGAGACCCTCGTCTTCCCGGCGCACGACTACAAGGGCCGCTCGCATTCCACCATCGGCGCGGAGATCGCCGATAATCCGCGCCTGCAGGTCCGTGACCGGGCGGCCTTCGTGCAGATGATGCAGGATCTCAACCTGTCGGCGCCGACCCACCTGACCGAGGCGCTGCGCACCAACATGACCGGCGCCAAGCCTGTCTCCCAGCTGCTGGCCGAGGCTGCGGCCAAGGTGCCGTTCATGTCGCAGCTCGAGCTGCTGGACCGCCTCGGCGACAACAGCCGCGACCTGGTCATCCTCGACCTGCGCGAGAAGGACGCGTTCGAGGCCGGCCACGTGCCCGGCGCGGTGCACCTGCCCCGCGGTCAGCTGGAGCTGCGCGTCAACGGCGAGCTGCCCGACCCGACGGCGAAGATCCTGACCTGCTGCGAGTTCGGCAAGATCTCGACGCTGGCCGCCGCCACCCTGCGCGAGCTGGGCTACCTGCGGGCCACCGCCCTCGAAGGCGGGCTCGCCGCCTGGCGGGAGGCTGGCCGCCCGCTGACCGCCGCGTGAGGGATCACGTCAGGCGACGAACCCTGCCGGCCGCTGATCGCCTGGACGAGCCAGGCGGCCGCCGCCGTGAAAGCCAGGCCGCCGAGCGCGCCGAGCGCCTTGGCGGCGGCGTCGCGCACGTGCCCGTCGCGCCCGGGGACCAGCAGTTGGGCCGCTTCGAGCGCGGCCACGGCGAAAACCAGGCCTCCGGCGGCGACCCGACGCCTGCGCGGGTAGGCGCAGCCGAATGCAGAGCCGGTCAGGAAATAGGCCAGGGCCCGCTCGACCTGGGGATCGGCGGTGAGGTGCGGCCGGTAATCGATGGGGCAAAGGGTGAAGAACGCCAGCAGGCATAGCAGCGCCCAGGCCGCGGCGCGTATGAAGGGTCTGATCATGCGAATGCGGTCGTAGCTGTCCTTCGATCGACAGTCATCCCGGCGACGGGGGTCGCGCGCGGATCGGGACGGTGCGCCTCCGTAATTGCACAGGCGCCGCCCCGGTTGCCTTGCCGAAGGTCAAAGCAGCAGGAACGACTTCCGCAAGCCGCAATGCCTGCAGACCTGCTCGCCGGCCGTCCAACGACTGTCGCGCCACTGATGGCGGCAGAAACGGCGCTTCAACATCAGAACCCACCGCTTGATCATGCCCGCCTTCTAATCCCGAGCTTTGCAGCCGGGATGACAACCGCATGTAACAATCACGTGGCGCCGGGAAGTGCCCCGTTCTCGCGCAGCGATGGGTTAATGGCGGCCAACCTTACCTCTTGAGGCGACCTTAGCGTTATCGGCGGAGCTTCGCGGGCGAGGAGCGAGCGCCGACATGAACAAATGGATGATCGACAACCTGCTTCGCTTGGCCGGCGTCTGCGCGGTGGTGATCGCGCTTGTGCTCACGATTTCCAGGCTGCCCGGTTTGACCGGTCAACTGGCGCGGGCCGGCGCCTTCTACGCCGGCGCCCTGCTCGCCCTCGTGGCGCTGCGCTGGATTCGCAAGGGTGACGTCACCATGGCCATCCTGGTCTTGGCCGCGGCCTGCGAGGCGGCCCGTGGTCGCCCCTTCGATCTGCTCTATGACGCCGCCGGCGTGGCCCTGGCGGTGGCGCCGGTGTGGGCCGCCTGCGCGCGATACGCGCCGCGCCGCCGCGCGGCCGACCGGCGCCCCCAGTCGCGCCCCCGCCCCGAAATCCGGCTGCAGGCTTGGGTGGTGGCCGCCGACTGACCAGCGATTCCAGGAGCGGCTTGCGGCGACCGCCAACGCATGGCATCCGTCCTGCGAAATCGGTTGCGCCGGCTTGGCCCGAAACCGATTTCCCAAGCGCGGCCCGGTAGCTCAGCCGGATAGAGCAGGGCTTTCCTAAAGCCCCGACCCTGACATTTCCTGTCATTCGCCGTCGTGACCTGGCGCTCAGCAAACCCTCTGCACTTCAGGGCTATTCCGCGCCAACCCGCGCCATGCGATAACACCAAGCGTCAGCGTTCTGTGACCTATTTGGGACCTTGAATCCCGCTAGGTCACAAAGCGGCCGACGACAGCTTGGCGGCTGAGATCATGGCGACTGCGACCAAACTGACGACGAAGTTCGTGGAGTCCGTCCGCCCGACGCCGGGACGTCAGATGGCCTATCCAGACGCGCAGCTGGCGGGCCTTGAGCTGCGCGTCTCACCCGGCGGACGGAAGGTCTGGAGTTTCCGCTACCGGACCCTGGAGGGCAAACAGCGCAGGATCTCGCTTGGCATCTTCCCCGCGGTCGACCTCGGCGACGCGCGCGACAAGGCAATCAAGATCCTGGGCGCCGTGTCTGATGGTGGCGACCCTGCCGCCGCCCAGCGGCGTGAGAAGGAAGCCGCGCGCAATCGTGACATCGAGACGTTCGGCGATCTGGCTGACGCCTACATCGAGGCGTGCGAGGCGGGGACATGGCGCCCGAAGAATAAGCGCAAGCGCGCCAGCACGATCGCCACTGAGAAGGCGGTGCTCAAGCTCCACATCCGACCAAAGCTCGGGAAACTGGAGCTGAAGGAGCTGACCCGTCGGCGCGTCCGATCGCTCCTCACCGACATGACCAAGGCGGGCATAGGCGCCCGGGCGAACAAGACGCACGCGGTCATTCGGCAGATCTGCGCCTACGCCATCGCCGAAGAGCTGCTGGAAGTGAATCCCGCGCTCGGCTTGCCTCAGCCGGCCGACCAGAAGGCGCGCGCCCGGGTGCTGACCGACGACGAACTGAAGGTGTGGTGGAACACCCTGCAGCATTGGCCGAACAATCTGCGCCTTCCGCCGAAGGAGGGTGAGGACGAAGGCGACCTGGTGACGATCGGGCGCCCCATGCGTATCGCCCTGCAGCTCGCCACCCTGCTACTCCAGCGCCGGGGCGAGATCGCCGGCATGGCCGTCTCCGAGCTGAACCTGAACGAGGCCACCTGGCTCATCCCAGGCGAGCGGACTAAGAACGGCAAGCCGCACCTCGTGCCCCTCCCCCCTCGCGCCGTCGAGCTGATCAAGGAGGCGCTCGAGCTGGCGAAGGCCGGGCGGAAAGAGCCGGCGGCCCACGTTTTCCCGTCGCGGCACAAGAAGGACAGCCCGTTCAGGGCGGACAGCCTCAGCCACGCAATGGCCGAGCTGACAGCGGCGCTCGGGATCGCGAACGCCAGTCCGCATGATCTTCGCCGGACAGGCTCGACCGCGCTCACGTCGGAACGAAGCGGCGTCAGCCCTTTCATCCGGTCCAAGGTGCTCGGCCACACGTCGGACACCGGCGGCGGATCGGCTGTGTCTGCCGCCCACTACGACGCGAATACGTACGCGGCGGAGAAGCGGCGATCGCTGGAGGCCTGGGAGGGGCTGCTTTTAGAGGTCGCCGGGGAGCGGCCGCGTGGCTCCAACGTGAGCCGGCTTCAACGGGGCGCGGCATGAGCACTGACGAGGAGGCGGCCTTCGCCCTCGAGCTCGTTCACCAGCTCGCGTTGGCTCAGCCGACGCTCGGAGAGGTCGACAGTCGGATCGCGGAGCGCCATCGCAGGACGTCGGCGCAGCGGGCTCGGCAACGAGTAAGCTCCACCGGGCCGGCCGCCGAGCGACTGCGCGCCGCCGTAATGCGCGAGGTTGAGAGCGATCGCATTCAGGCCACGCGCTGGCTTGTCGAGGTCTATCGCGAGCGTAGGCGGCAGGGCGCGAAAGTCCCCGTCGAGCTGCACGACTTCCTTGTTGGGGCGGGCTTCAATGTGATTACCGCGGCGGCCCCGGAACAGGCGCTCAAGCGGCTCCTCGGGCTCGGCGCGAACGATCCTGCGCGACGGCCAGGGCTTAAGCGGACAGAGGGGCAGGACGCGCGCGAGCTTAGGATCGCCGCGGCTGTAGAGGCCCAGCGGGGTCACGGCCCGAAGAACGGCGGCCTGAGCCTTGAAGTGGCGTGCGAAGCAGTAGCCGCCGCGGAGAAGATAAGCCCGGTGACGGTGAAGAAGATTTACAACGCCCGAGGCCGCGAGGCACGCCTGAGCCAAGCCAAGCTCTAGGGTGGCAATTCACCCGCCCCATTGACGACCGTGCGGGACGGCAGAGTTTCCCGCAGCTTCTCGTCATTCGGTGACGCGCCAATCCGCGACATCGCCCCCGCCGACGAGAGGTCAAAGATGGAAACGACTACCCAAGGCCCCGCCGCCGAGCCGCGCCGGCTCAGCATCACGCCTCCCCAAGCCGCGGCAGAGCGACTGGGTGTCTCCCTGCGGACGCTACAGCGCATGGTGAAGAGGGGCGCGGCCCCCGCGCCGGTCAAGATCGCGGGCAGCCACCGCATCGGCTTTCTGAGCCACGAGCTGGACGAGCTGATCGCCGGTCTTCCCCGCACACGCGGGAGCGCCCAGGCGGCCTAGCGGCCGGCACCGGACCACCGCTCGCAACGAGTCAAAGTCCAAAAAGCAAGGGCACCTCCCTGGCCGGAAGCGCCCTCGAAAAGGAAATGAGACGTGAAAGTTAGCGCCACAGCGCCGGCGACGGAAGCCCGCGCCCCAACACCCTCCTATCCAGACCGCGAATTCTTGGCCGAGACGGCCAGGCTCATTCTCACGAACCTTCCGAGCGAAGCCGCCTGTAGGTCCTATGTGGAGCTGATGCGCCCGGGTAGCGACGAGCCTTACGACGACAGCGGCGAGTATCGGATCCGGACCGACCAGCTCGACCAGCTGGAGCATCGAGCCGCCGAGTGCGGCGACGCCAACCTGGCGTTCTACGGACAATGTCTCGTCGTCGAAGGCGAAGATGCGCACGCGGCCCTTGAGCTGTTGGAGTTCAACGGCACCATCCCCCCAACCTGGCGGCACACTGGCGCGGCCGGCGAAACGGTAATCTGTCTGCACGCCCCGCGCTTCGCCGACGTGGAGCTCGCCCCCGGCATCCGACTTGAGACCAGGCGCATGCTCGTCCCGCCGAGCGTCGCGAACGGGACCGCCCTGGAGTGGATCTCGGGCCCGCAGGATGGTGTTCTGGCGGAGCCGACGCCCGAGCTGCAGCAGCTACTGCGGGACGCAGCCGCGAGGGCGCCCAAGAGGATGTCGCCGGCGATCCGACCAGACCCAGTCCGGCCTTTCCTGGCGCTGCTTCGTGAGGCCTGCGCGCCTGTCTTCAATGCGCCGGATCCGGCTCGGGCGGAACTGGCGTTGCACCACGCGGCCGGGGTCTTGGCCGAGCACATCGTGGCGGACGAGCTCCGCCAGGGAATCGCACAGGCCGCCCTGGAAGGCGCAATCCTCCGCCCCCATAACAGCGCGCGCAAAGTGCACCGCTTGGTGTCCCGCGTGCTGGAGCGCGCAGTCATAGAGCGCATCGAACAGAGTCGGCAGGACGCAGCGCGCCACGGTGAATTCGACGACTGGGCGGAGGAGGATCAATGACGAGCCTCGAACGCCTTCTGCGGCCGCTTGCGGAGCTGGCCGCTCACGACCCCCGCGGATGGGCCAACTCACTTTCAGACCCGGGCTGCGAAGACCTCTATCAGCCCTACGTTCCCCTGACCTTGGACGAGATTCCGCAACCGGATTTCCTCTACGGGGACCACTACATCCGGGGCTGCACGACGGCGACGGTAGGAGACACCACCGTCGGCAAGACGTTCCTGCTGGCGGCCGAAGCCGTCGCCCTAGCCACCGGGTTCCCTATCCTCGGCGTAGTGCCTGCCCGGCGCGAGCGCGTTCTATACCTAGACGGCGAGGATGATCCGAACATGCTGCGGAGCCGTATCGCGGCCATCTGTCAGCTCTTCGAGATCCCGATTTCCGAGCTCGAAGATTGGCTCGTGATCCGGCCAAGCCGCAAGGGCCGGCTGAAGTTCGCGAAGGGCGGAGGTGGCGGTACCGAGATCGGGATCAACCACGCCGCGGTTGCCGAGCTCCGCGCGGTCATCCGCCGGCGCAACATAGGTGCGGTGATCGTCGACCCGCTGGTCTCGTTTCACTCAATCCCAGAGGCGGCCAACGAGGCCATGGACCAGCTGGTGAAAGACGTCTTCAACGAGGTTGCCGATCGCGAGAAGTGCGCCGTGCACCTCGTCCACCACCCGCGCAAGCACGGCGACCGAGAGCTCACGATCGAGGATATGCGAGGCGGCGGTGCGTTCGGGGCCGCCGTCCGTAGCGCACGCCTGCTTCGGCCAATGAACCTCGACGAGGCCGAACGGTTCGGGGTGGAGGCGGCGCACCGAGAACAGTTCGTCCATGCTAAAGTCGG
>CBJNAS010000119.1:0-8560 GCA_966434565.1 uncultured Phenylobacterium sp. | reverse complement strand
CAGCCAAATCGCTGTGCGGTTGGCTTGCGCCAGAAGCCACTCGCGGAAGCGCTTTACCTGCGGCCGGGCGAGCGAGGCCGAGCGGAAGCGGGCCTGGAAGGCGTGCGATGTCCAGCATCCGGTCTCGACCGGAAATGGCAGGGACAGTCGGTGCGCTTCGACTGCATCCGACGCCAGGGCCAGGCTGCACAGCATGAGGCCCGCGTTCGCATAGACCGCGTCCAGCGCTCGCGCGATCCGTTGGAAACGGATGCCGCGTTCCGGCGCCTCGCGAGCGAGGCCCGTACTGGCGATCCATTGCGGCCAGTTTGGGATCGCGGGGTCGTCGCTGTAGGCGGCGAGGTGCAGGAGCGGAAAACCCTCCAAACGGCGGGCTTCGGGAAGCGACGCCAGACGGGCGGCGTTTTCCGGCGAGCAGACCGGCAGGACGAAGTCCTGGAATAACAGCTCCCAACCGTGGCGCGCCGGGCCAAAGCCGATCTCGCAATCCGCCTGGCCGTGCCGCGGCGGCGACCCGCCTTCGTCGTGAATGCTGATGCGGATGTTGGGGTGCTCTGCCTGGAAGGTCGCGAGCCGCGGGCGCAGCCATAGGTCGGCGATGTCGGCCGAGGCGTCGATGTGGATCTCCTGCGCGCGCTGCAGTTCGAGCGCTTCGGCCGCCGCTTCAAGCTCGCGGAAGGCGATGTTGAGGTGGGGCAGGGCGAGGGCGAGGGAGTCGGTTGGCTGCAGGCCGCTGCGCCCGCGGACGACGAGCTCCACGCCCAGATAGTCCTCCAGCAGCTTCACCCGCTGTCCCACTGCGGCAGGGGTGATCGCCAGCAGGTCGGCCGCAGCCTTCAAAGACCGCGTGCGCATGGCGAGTTCGAGGGCCTGAAGCGATTTCAGATGGGTGGGCGCCATCCGTCGATGCTAAAGTTTTGCTTTAGGGGCGCCAAGAATATTTAACTCGACCGTGCGAGCGATCGGCGGCGATAGTCACCCGGCTTTGTACGGGAGACGGCTATGGGCCAACTCAGGCGATACCTTATTGAGCGGGAGATCCCCGGCATCGGCGGCATGTCAATCGTCGAGCTCTGCGGGGCAGCCCGGTCCTCGAACTGCGCACTTGCGCAAATCGAAGGTCTCCAGTGGCAGCACAGCTACGTCGCCGGTGACAAGACCTTCTGCGTTTATCTGGCGAAGAACGAAGACCTTATTCACAAACACTCCGAACTAAGCGGAATTCCTTTGACTCGCATCACCGAAATCCCGCAGATCATCGACCCACTGACCGCCAACAACTGACTAGGCGTTCGGGGGCCGGGCGGCGCAGGCCGACCCGGTTTTTTGATCGCTCTAAATCCTATTACATTTATAGGACAAATGGAAATGGTCATCGAGGAAACGGCGGCCGGCGCGGGCGTGACCGTCTACGGTGAGACCAGCGCGGGCTACGCCCAGGGGCGGATGAAGCAGGACCGGGTGCCCGCGATGTCCCACCCCCTCAAGATCACCGCGGTGTGCGGCGCGCTGCGCCGTCCATCCCGGACCGAGGCGCTCGTTCGCGCGATCGTGGCGGAGCTCCTGTCCGGGGCGGCGGCCGAGGTGCGCTTCGTAAACGTCAGCGAGGTCGGGACCCTGGCGGGCGCCGAGGTCGACCGCCGGGCCCTGCCGCCGCCCGCCGTTCAGGCTCTGGAGGCGATCGAGGAGGCTGAGCTGCTGGTCGTCGGCACCCCGGTCTACCGGGCGTCCTACACGGGCTTGGTGAAGCACCTGTTCGATTTCGTCGACCGGCAGGCGCTGATCGGTCGGCCGGTGCTGCTGGCCGCCACCGGCGGCAGCGAGCGCCATGCGCTCGTCATCGAACATCAGCTCCGCCCTCTGTTCGGCTTCTTCCAGGCCGCACCTCTGCCGCACGGCGTCTACGCGACAGAAGCCGATTTCGTCGACCACCGGCTGGCGAGCCCGCAGGTGGGCCAGCGCATCGCCGTCGCCGTCCGCTTCGCCCTCGACTGGCTGGGCCGTCCAGGCGCCGCCGCTTCCCCTAAGCGGCCAGCCTTCGCCGCCGCCAACCAGCCCGACCCCTTGGAGGACCTCCCCATGTCCGAGAATTTCAACCCCATCCGATTTGCCTACTGGGTGCCCAACGTCAGCGGCGGCCTGGTCGTCAGCAAGATCGAGCAGCGCACCAGCTGGGACCTCGACTACAATATCAAGCTGGCGCAGATCGCTGAGGCGAGCGGCTTCGACTACGCCCTCTCGCAGATCCGCTTCACGGCAGGCTACGGCGCGGAGTTCCAGCACGAGCCGGTGGCGTTCTCCCACGCCCTGCTGGCCGCGACCAAGCGGCTGAAGGTCATCGCCGCCCTGCTGCCGGGGCCGTGGAATCCGGCCGTCGCCGCCAAGCAGCTCTCCACCATCGACCAGCTGACCGGCGGGCGCGTGGCCATCAACGTGGTCAGCGGCTGGTTCAAGGGCGAGTTCACCGCGATTGGCGAGCACTGGCTGGAGCACGACGAGCGCTACCGCCGTTCGGAAGAGTTCATCCGCGCGCTGAAGGGCATCTGGACGACCGACAGCTTCACCTTCCGCGGCGACTTCTACCGCTTCAGCGACTACACCCTGCAGCCGAAGCCGCTGCAGCGCCCGCATCCGGAAGTCTTCCAGGGCGGCAGCTCCAGGGCGGCGCGGGACATGGCCGCGCGCGTGTCCGACTGGTATTTCACCAACGGCAATACGGTCGAAGGTATCCGCGCCCAGGTCGAGGACCTGCGCGCCAAGGCGGCCGCTGAAGGGCGCAGCGTCAAGATCGGCGTCAACGCCTTCGTCATCGCCCGGGACACCGAAGAGGAAGCGCGCGCCGTCCTGGCCGAGATCATCGATAAGGCCGATCCCGAGGCGGTCAACGCCTTCGGCGCGGCGGTGACCCAGGCCGGCAAAGCCTCGCCCGAAGGCGAGGGCAACTGGGCCAAGTCCACCTTCGAGGATCTCGTCCAGTACAACGACGGCTTCAAGACCAACCTGATCGGCACGCCGCAGCAGATCGCCGATCGCATCGTCGCGCTCAAGGCGGTCGGCGTCGATCTGATCCTCACCGGCTTCCTGCACTTCCAGGAAGAGGTGGAATACTTCGGCAAGCACGTGCTGCCGCGGGTCCGCGCCCTGGAGGCGCAACGGACACTCGAGGCGGCCTGAGATGGCGACGCTTGCGCTTGCCGGCGACCTTGACGTCGCTCCCACGATCCAGGCCGCGGAGGTCGCCGCCCCGTCGCCGCTCGCCCTGGAGAAGGTCTCGCTCCGCTATGGCGGGGTCGAGGTCTCCACGCTGCTGAAGCCCACGTGGTCGAAGGCGGGCGCGTGCGCCTGTCGGAGTGGGCCGAGGCCCTGATCGACCATCCCGAGCTGTGGTTCGCCAATCCTCGGCCGCACCTTCCTCCCTCGAAAGGACCTTTCCATGACCGCCTTGCTGAAGATCCCCGAAGGCGCGGCCGAAGCCGTGCCCGCCGTGCCGCGTCCGACCCAACCGGCCCACATTATTCGCACCGACGAGGAGGCGATCGCCGTCGCCGAGGCCTTGGCCGCGGAGTTCAGGATCGACGCCGCCAAGCGGGACCGCGAGCGGATCTGGCCGCTCGCCGAGCTCGACGACTTTTCCCAGAGCGGCCTGTGGTCGCTGAACGTGCCGCGAGCCTTCGGCGGACCGGAGCTCTCCTACAGGACCATCGTCAAGGTCATCGACATCATCTCGGCGGCCGACCCCTCGCTCGGCCAGATCCCGCAGAACCACATCGGCGTGGTCGCCGCCATCCGCACGACCGCCGAGCCCGAGCAGCAGAAAATCCTGTTCGACAAGGTTTTGTCGGGCGTGCGCTTCGGCAACGCCTTCTCTGAGTTCGGCTCCAAGCGCGCGGCCGAGTTTCAGACCCGTTTCGAGGACGACGGCGACCATGTGCTCGTCACCGGCCGCAAGTTCTATTCGACAGGCGCTCTGCTGGCGCACCTGACGCCGATCGTCGCCGTCGACGGCGAGGGACGCGCCTGGTACGCAATCGCCGAGCGTGACGCGCCGGGCCTGACCGTGATCGACGACTGGTCGGCCTTCGGCCAGCGCACGACGCTCAGCGGCACGGTGATCCTCGACCGGGTGCGCGTGCCCAAGACCCACGTCATCCCCGGTTGGAAGGGCTATGCCGAGCCCACCGCCGACGGCCCGATCTTCCAGATCATCCAGGTCGCCGTGGACACCGGCATCGCCGCCGCCGCCATCGCCGACACCATCGAGTTCGTGCGCACCAAGTCGCGGCCATGGGTCGACAGCGGCCTCGACCACGCGTGGCAGGATCCTTACGTGATCCAGGCCATCGGCGGCCTGGGCCTGCGCCTCAGCGCGACGCGGGCGCTTCTCGACCGCGCCGCCATCGCCGTGGACGAAGCGGTCGCGCGGCCGAGCGTCGAGACCGTCGCCGCGGCCCAGGTGGCGACCGCTGAGGCCAAGGTTCTCAGCACCGAGTTGGCCATCGACGCCAGCAACAAGCTGTTCGAACTGGCAGGCACGCGCTCCACCCTCGCCGAGCACGGTCTCGATCGGCACTGGCGCAACGCGCGCACCCACACCCTGCACGACCCGGTCCGCTGGAAGTACGCCATCCTCGGCGACTTCTACCTGAACGGCAAAAACCCGCCGCTGCACGCCTGGAGCTGACCGATGAGCCAAGTCGCTCCCGACAAGATCAATGTCCTGTGGTTCCTGCCGACCCATGGCGACAGCCGCTATCTCGGCACCCAGCAAGGCGGCCGCGCCGTCGACCTGCCGTACCTGCGGCAGGTGGCCCAGGCGGCCGACACGCTGGGTTACTACGGCGTGCTGCTGCCGACCGGCCGCAGTTGCGAGGACAGCTGGGTCGTAGCCTCCGCGCTCGCGCCGCTCACGGAGAAGCTTCGCTTTCTCGTCGCGGTCCGGCCCGGGCTCCAGTCGCCGACCCTGGCGGCGCGGATGACCTCAACCCTGGACCGGATCTCGAACGGCCGCCTGCTCATCAACGTGGTGACCGGGGGCGACCCGGTGGAAAACGGCGGGGACGGCATATTCCTCGACCACGCCCAGCGCTATGCGGTGACCGAGGAGTTCCTGCGGATCTACATGGCCTTGCTGAAGGGGGAGGTCGTTGAGCACCAGGGCGAGCACTTCCGCATCTCCGACGGACGCCTGTTGTTCCCACCCGTGCAGACGCCCTGTCCGCCGCTCTACTTCGGCGGCTCCTCGGACGCCGGGAACCAGGTCGCAGCGGCCCTCGTGGACAAGTACCTGACCTGGGGCGAGCCGCCGGCGGACGTGGCCGACAAGATCGCCAAGATCCGTCGCCTGGCCGCCGCCCGAGGCCGCACCGTCAGCTTCGGCGTGCGCCTGCATGTCATCGTGCGCGAGACGCGGGAAGAGGCCTGGGCGGCCGCCGACCGGCTGATCCGCCACCTCGACGAGGAGACGATCGCCAGCGCCCAGAGAGTGTTCGCCCGCATGGACTCGGTCGGACAGGCGCGGATGAGCCGGTTGCATGGCGGGCGGCGCGACAAGCTGGAGATCAGCCCGGACCTCTGGGCTGGCGTCGGCCTCGTCCGCGGCGGCGCTGGCACCGCGCTCGTCGGCGATCCCGAGACGGTGGCGGCGCGCCTGGACGAGTACCGTCGCCTCGGCGCCGATACCTTCATCCTGTCGGGTTATCCGCATCTCGAGGAGGCCTATCGCTTCGGCGAGCTCGTGCTGCCGCGGCTTCCGCTTGCTCATCCACTGCGGAGCGGCGCCGTCAGCAGCAACATGGGGCCGTTCGGCGAGACGATCGCCGGGGATCATCGGCCGCACCTCCGAGTCTCCCAGTCGTGAGGCGGCCATGATCGACGTTGCGGTGATCGGCGGCGGCTTCACCGGAGCCGCCGTCGCCTTCCACCTCGCGCGGCGCGGGCGCCCGGACCTGCGCGTCAGCGTGTATGAGCCGCGCGAGGCGCTCGGACAGGGGCTGGCCTACTCGACGATGGACCCGAGCCATCGGATCAACGTGCCGTCGGCGAGCATGAGCCTCCTGCCGGACGACGAGCAGCATTTCGACCGCTGGCTCGTGCGCCGACCCGAGTTCGCTGAAGATCAGGCCGCCAGCCTGCCCGACGGACGCCGTTTTCCGGCGCGCGCCCTGTTCGGCCTCTATGTCGGCGAGGCGCTGGCGCCGCACCTGAGATCGGGGGCCGTGGTTCACCGCCGGACGCGCGTCACCGGGGTCGAGCGAACGGATAGGCGATGGCGCGTGACTGACGAGGCGGGCGCAATCCGAGATGCGGACGTGCTGGTGATCGCCGCCAGTCATCCGCCCCCGTCGCCGCCCGAGCCGCTGGCCCGAGCGCTTGCGAAGGACCCGCGTTTCGTGGCCAACCCATGGACGCCAGGCGCGCTGGATCGGATCGGCCCGCGCGACCGCGTCTTGATCGTCGGCAGCGGGCTTACCATGGCGGATGTGATCGCGACCCTCGACGCCCGCGGCTGCCATGGGCCGATCCTGGCGATTTCCCGGCGCGGGCAGCGGTCGCGGGGGCACGCGCCTACGCCGGTCGGGCGCGAAGGCGACTTCCTTGCGCCCCCCTCGACCAGCGCGCTCGCACTGTTGCGCCGCGTGCGCCGAGGGGTGAGGGCGGCGGCTGTCGAAGGGCGCAGCTGGCACGGGCTCTTCGACACCCTGCGTTTTCAGGGCGCGGGTGTCTGGCGCGCCCTCCCGCAGCGCGAACGCGAACGCCTGGTGCGCCATCTGCGTCCCTATTGGGACACCCACAGGTATCGGATCGCGCCACAGATTGAAGGCTTGCTGAGCCGTCGCCTCCGCGCCGGCGGCTTGCAGATCATCGCCGGCCGCGTCCAATCGGCGATGCCGTATGACGACCGTATCGATGTCTCGATCAGAGAGCGCGGCGGCGTCCTCCGCCTGGACGCCTTCGATGCCGTGGTGGCGACGACCGGGCCCGCTCACGCCCGCATCCTCGACACCAGCCCCTTTCTGGCCAAGCTTGCCGCGCAGGGGGTTCTCGAGCCGGACTCGATTGGTCTCGGTCTTGCGGTCGACGAGCGCAGCCGGCCCAAAGGAAGATGGGGATCAATCGACGATGCCTTCGTGGCGGGTCCGCTGGCCCGGGGCGAGTTCGGCGAGCTGATGGGCCAGCCGGAGGTCGCTCATCATGCAAGCTTCGTCGCCGGGGAGGTTCTTCAACGCTTCCCGGTTCAGGCGGCCTGCGACAGGCCGCCCGCGGCGTCCAACGCCTGAGCGAGGTCGGCGAGGATGTCGTCGATGTGCTCCAGTCCCACGGACAAGCGGACGTAGCCATCGGAGACGCCGCTCGAGAGCTGTTCCTCCGCGGTGAGCTGCGAGTGGGTCGTGGTCGCCGGGTGAATGGCCAGGCTGCGGGCGTCGCCGATGTTGGCCACGTGGTAGAGCAGCTTCAGGCTGTCGATGAACCGACGCCCGGCCTCCAGCCCGCCGGACAGCTCAAAGCCCACCAGGCCGCCGAAGCCGCCGCCCAGGTAGCGCTCCGCGCGTTCGCGTGCGACGCCGTGCTGCTTGGAGGGGTGGATCACCTTCACGACCTCGGGGCGCTGCTCGAGGAAGTCGGCCACCGCCTGGGCGTTGGCCGAATGCCGGGGGATGCGGAGCGGCAGGGTTTCCAGGCCCTGCAGGATCTGAAAGGCGTTGAAGGGCGACAGCGCCGCGCCGAGGTCGCGCAGGAGCACCACCCGAGCGCGGATGATATAGGCGATCGGCCCCAGCGGCTTGACGGCTTCGGTCCAGACCGCGCCGTGGTAGCTGCGGTCGGGTTCGTTGAGCAGGGGCTGGCGCGCAGGGTTCGCCGCCCAGTCGAAGTTCCCGCCGTCGACGATCAGGCCGCCGATGCTGGCGCCGTGGCCGCCGATGTACTTGGTGGCCGAATAGACCACGACCGCTGCCCCATGCTCCAGCGGACGGGCGAGCAGAGGGGCGGCGGTGTTATCGACGATCAGCGGGATGCCGAGCGGCCGGCCGATCGCAGCGACCTCGGCGATTGGGAAGGCGGCGAGCTTCGGGTTGGGCAAGGTCTCGCCGTAATAGGCCCGCGTCCGCGCGTCGGTGGCGCGGCGGAAATTCTCGGGATCGGCAGGATCGACGAAGCGCACCTCGATCCCCTGGTCGCGCAGGGTGTTGGCGAACAGGTTCCAGGTCCCGCCGTAGAGGTCGGTGGAGCTGACGACGTTGTCGCCGGCGCGGACCAGGTTCTGCAGGGCGAGCGCTGAAGCCGCCTGGCCGGACGCCACCGCCAGCGCGCCGACTCCGCCTTCGAGCGCGGCGATCCGCTGCTCCAGCACCTCGGTCGTGGGGTTCATGATCCGCGTGTAGATGTTGCCGAACTCCTTGAGTGCGAACAGGTTCGCGGCGTGCTCGGTGTCACGGAACTGGTAGGAGGTGGTCTGGTAGATCGGCGGGGCTACCGCGCCGGTGGCGGGATCCGCGCGCCAGCCGGCGTGCAGGGCGAGGGTCTCGGGGTGCAGCTTTCGATCGCTCACGACGGGCTCCGC
>CBJNAS010000118.1:0-8674 GCA_966434565.1 uncultured Phenylobacterium sp. | reverse complement strand
GGCGATACCTTGAAGGAATGATGGTTCTGCGACTCATCCGCATTGAGCGCGAGGCAAAAGACCCACCTCGAAAGCCGAGCCGGGTGGAAGCGATACCTTGGGAGCGTTGCCCCGCGCCACGTTGTGCGCCGGGTCGCGAGTGAGGATCGCTTTGTCCCGCGAAAATCGATTTATAACCAGATTCAGATGTCAATTTCTGGAGCGCTAACGCGTCGAGGTGAGCCGCGGTCGCCCGGGCGGCCGAGGGACGGAGAGGCCCGCTGCCAGTCAGATGCCCATTTTCTTTGCATGCCGCGTCGGGCCGCCCGGACTCTGGATAAACCTAGGAGTTTACGAGAGAACGCGTTCTCGGTGATCCGTTGGCAGGCTTGGGCGGTCACCGCCGTGGTCTGGCGTGCCTCCTGCGGCGACACCGGTCGAGCCGTGCTCCACGCGGGCGACTCGGATAGTTGACAATTCAATTAAATGGTGGAAATACCCGAATTGCGTCTCATTTGAAGATCGCGCGCGGTCTCTAGATTCGGGGAAGAGGATGAACACGCGGCTCGCAGGGATTCTAATGTCGGGTGCAGCGCTGTGCGCGACGCATGCCCTCGCGGCTGACGTCGACGCGGGCAGTCAGGTCCAGGAAGTCGTGGTCACCGCCCAGAAGCGGTCGCAGAACCTTCAGGACGTCGGCGTCGCGGTGACCGCGATCGGCCAAGCGGGCCTAGCCGCCCTGGGCCGGCAGGACGTGACCGGTCTGGCCAACCAGGTTCCCAGTCTGCAGGTGAACCAATATTCGCCGACCGTCACCGTATTCAATATCCGCGGCATATCGCAGAACGACTTTGCGGACTCCCAGGAAGCTCCAATCGCGTTCTACAACGATGACGTCTACGTCAGTGCGCTCGGCGCGATCAGCGGCTCAACCTATGACCTGCAGCGGATCGAGGTGCTGCGCGGGCCCCAGGGAACCTTATTCGGGCGCAACGCCACCGGCGGCTTGATCCACATCTTCTCGGCCCAGCCGACCGCCGACTTCCAGGGTTTCCTGACGGTCACCGCCCAGAGCCACGGTGAATATACGACCGAAGGCGCGGTGAGCGGCCCCCTCACCGACCACCTGCGCGGGCGCCTGTCGTTCACGACCAACAACGGCGGCGCCTACATCAAGAACCTCGATGGGCCGGAACTCGGGGCCGCCGCCTTCTACGCTGGCCGTATCCAGCTGGCCGGCGACATCGGCGACACGGGCTCGTTCAACTTGAAACTCGAAGGACTGCGCAACAACCACGACCGGCAAGGCGGCCTCTATAGCCACGCAGCGGCCGTTCCCAACGCACAAGGGCTCGGCGAATTCATCGGCCCGCACCAGAATCCCTGGAACACCTGCGCCGGGTGCGACGCGCTGGGCTTCAGGTCCCCCAGCGACAGCCCGTTTGTGGCCTCCTTCAATGGCCCCAACTACTTCGACCGCAGCTGGTGGGGTGTCACTGCGCACTACAATCAGGACATCGGAGACCTCAAGCTCGCGTCGGTCACCAACTATCAGGCGCTGTCGAAGCTCTATGGCGAAGACAGTGATATGTCGCCAGCCTCGAACTTCCAATACACTACTGACCAGCACCTCTACCAGCTGTCGCAGGAGATTCGGCTCTCGCAGGATACCGACCGCCTGCATTGGGTCGCCGGCGTGTACGCGCTCAAGGTGCACACCTGGAACCGGTACGTGACCGATACCACCGGCGCCTTCGGTCTGCGCGAGGACTATCGGACTATCCTCAATACCGAGTCGCTCGCGACCTTCGGCCAGGCGGAGTACAAGCTGAATGATCAGTTCAGCATCATTGCTGGAGCGCGAGCGTCAAAAGATTGGAAAAACTACGATTATGATCACGCCGAAAACGGCGTGCACGACTTCACCTTCAATAGCTTGACGTTCTCGCAATTCGCCAAGCTCGAAATGGGGAATTACTCCGCAAAAGGTGAAATCGATTATAAGCCGAACCGAAACGCCTTTTTCTATGTAAGCGTGAACCGCGGCACGAAGAGTGGGGGTTTTGGCACTCCGGTGTTCCCGCCGTTCGATCCGTCGACCATTCCGTTTAAAAGCGAGGTGCTGACGAACTTCGAAGCCGGCATGAAGCTGACGCTGTTCGACCGGACCTCCCACCTCAACGCTGCTGCCTTTCACTACGACTACCACAACTATCAGTCGTTCGAGACGGTCGGAGTGGCGCTGACGATCCGAAACAAGCCGGCCGAGGTGAATGGGTTGGAAGTCGAATTCAACACTCAACCCATTCACGGCCTCTATCTGCAGACCTTCGCCACCTTCCTCGACGCGACAGTACGCAAGGTGACGCTGCCGGCCGGCGATGTCGTGAACCGCCGCATGCCGCAGGCTCCGAAGGTCAGCTTCGGGATGCTCGGCCGCTATGCGTTTGACGTGGGTCCGGGCGAGGCCGCCGTTCAGACCGACTGGAAGTACGACGGCCGTCAGTACTTCTCGACGTTCAACGCCCCCGTCGATCTCGAAAATTCGCGGGTCATTGGCAATGTGCGGATCTCATACACCCTGGACAAGCCGAACGTCGAACTCGCGGCTTTCGTCAACAACGTGACCAACAAGTCCTACCGCGTCTACAACTTGGACCTCTCCGGGCCGTTCGGGTTCACACAGCAGACCTTCGCACGCCCGCGATGGTACGGCGTGAGTCTGAGCTACCACTTCAATTGACCGAATTTTTGAGTAAGGCTCTCCGAGCGGGCGAGCTTACCACCCGCAAGCAGCTCCCTCTCGGGGAGATTCACACTAATTTCGCGAGCAACAAGCGTGTTTGGAGCAGGAGGCGGTCAGATGGGTCTCAAGCGTTGGGCTTATGTCGCACTGCCTCTGCTGCTGGCCAGCGCGCCGATGGCGAGGGCCCAGGACGCGGCAACGGGGGAAAAGGTCTTCGCCCGCTGCGCGATTTGCCATTCGCTGGAAGCGGGCAAGGGCTCGACGATCGGCCCACACCTTGACGGCGTGGTCGGCCGTAGGGCCGGGACGGTTCCGGGTTACATGTACTCCCCGGGAATGGCCAAGGCCGGGATCACCTGGACCAAGCCGAACCTCGACAAGTTCATCGCCTCTCCCGCGACCATCGTGCCAGGCAACAAGATGCCGTTCGCCGGCCTGCCCGATGCGCACGCCCGGGCCGATCTGATCGCGTTTCTCGCAACCAAAAAGTAGGCGGCGGTCGGATGAGCATGACACGTACTGGCGCTCTCCTCGCCACATTGGGATTGCTTCTCGCGGCCGGTCCTGCGGACGCGCAGCTGAAGCCGGAGACCTTGAGCCGGGTCGAACTGGCCGGGCAGCTGAAGCCGCACTGGGTCTGGCTGAACGATGTCTCCTTCACGCACATGACGGACGGCCGCGCCTATCTGCTGGACGCGGACAGCGGAGCCTTTCTGGGCATGATCAGCGCCGGCATGGCGCATGGGGTCCTTCAACTCGCCCCGGACGGTCGCAGCTTCGCCGTGCCGTCGACCTACTTTTCGCGCAACACCCGTGGCGAGCGCACCGATGTGGTGACCTTCTACGACGTAGCCACGCTCGAGCCCGGCGCCGAGGTGGTGATTCCGCCCAAGCGCTTCATGTCGTTGCCGTTCCTGAGCTCGATGCCGATCACCGACGATGGGCGTTTCTCGGTCATCTATAACTTCACGCCGGAGCAGTCGGTGACCATCGTCGACCTCCAGCAGAAAAAGCTGGTCGGCGAGTTCGCGACAGCGGGCTGTGCGCTCGCCTATCCGAACGGTGCGCGATCGTTCTTCATGCAATGCCAGGACGGTTCGCTGCAGACGGTTACGCTCGAGGACAGCGGCAAGGCGACGTTGGGCGCGGTGTCGCGCCCGCTGTTCGATCCCAAGGACCCGGCGAACGAGAAGCCGGTCCGGGTCGGCCCGAAATCGTGGTTGTTCTTCACCTTCGACAGCAGGGCGGTGCTGGTCGACGCTTCCGGCCCTGCGCCGCTTGTGAAGGAGACCTGGTCGCTGCTTGGCCCCGGCGACGACGGCTGGCGCCTTGGGGGGCTGCAGCCGGTCGCCTACCATGCCTCCACCGGCCGCATCTTCGCGCTGATGCACATCGGGGCCCGGAACACGCACAAGGACCCGGGCGTGGAGATCTGGGTTTTCGACGTGAGCACGCACCAACGGCTGAAGCGTTTCAAGCTCGATCGCCCCGCAAGCTCGGTGGCGATCAGCGAAGATGCCTCGCCGCTCCTCTATACGGTCCTGTTCGGCGCGCGCGATCTCGAAGTGCTCGACCCGTCCACCGGAGGCAAGCTGCGCACGATCGGGGACCTCAGCGACGAGATGACGGTCATCCAGCCCGCCCCCGTCGGCCAGGCGGCGACGCGATGACCGATCCGCTTTTCCCTCTGGTCGCGCGAGTGGCGACGGGCGGACTGTTCCTCGCCGCGGCGGCGCACAAGCTGGCTCAACGCCGACGCTTCGCGGGCGTTTTGGAGGGCTACAAGGTGTTCGGTCACGCCGCCCCGGCGCTCGCGGTGCTGACGCCCGTGATGGAGGCGCTCGCCGGCGCCGGCGCCTGCGCGCCGGTCGCCGTGGTCCGCGAAATCGGGCTCGGGATCTGCATCGCTCTGCTGGTCGCCTACGCGGCCCTGGTGGCTTGGGCGCTGCGCCGCGGCGACGCCGAGATCGACTGCGGCTGCCTGGGGTTTTCCGCAAAACGACCGCGGATCCGGCCGGCCATGGTCGGCCGCAATCTCGGCCTTTCGGTGTTCGCTCTCATCGGCTTCGCGCCGGCCGACCCCCGCCCGTTCGTTTGGCTCGACGGCGTGGGCCTGGTCGGCGCCGGCCTCACGCTCGTCCTTCTCTATGTCTTTCTCGAGCAGCTCATCGCCTTGCCGGCAAGGAACCCGACATGATCCCCGCCCTCGTCGCCGCCGTCGTGGCCCAATGGGTGCTGCTTGTCGCCCTTGGTATCGTCCTGCTGGCGCTGTTGCGCCAGGTCGGGATGCTGCACGAGCGCCTTGGGCCCGTGGGAGCGCTCTCGCTGTCCGGCGGTCCCAAGGTGGGGGACGCCGCCCCGCGCTTCACCCTCACCGCAATCGACGGCCGAGCGGTCGAGATCGGCGGCGCCTCACCGGCCTCCACCTTGCTGTTCTTCCTGTCGCCGAGCTGCCCGATCTGCAAGTCGCTGATCCCGGTGATCAAGTCGATCGTCCGGGAGCAAGGCTCGGAGCTGCGCCTGATCCTGGCGAGCGACGGCGATCTGGAGGCGCAGCACCGGATGGTCACCAAGCATGCGCTCGGCGCCTTCCCCCTGGTGCTCTCGACCGAACTCGGCCTGGCGTACGAAGTCTCCAAGCTGCCGCATGCGGTCCTCCTCGACGCGGCCGGCCGGGTCGCCGCCAAGGGCCTCGTGAACAATCGTGAGCACCTCGAAAGCCTCTTCGAAGCGCGTGATCAGGGCGTCGCGACACTCCAGGAATATCGCAAGCGCAAGGTCCTCGCTTTTGGCGCTTGATCGGGTCTGAGGATCACCCATGAACAGGTTCGACCGAATTGCAGAACGAATGGCGCGCCGCGCCGCGCGCCGCATCTCCCGCCGCAGCTTCTTCGGCAGACTTGGCGGCGCGCTGACCGCAGGCGCCGCGGCCACGCCGCTGTTGCCCGTCGCACGCGCCTCCGCCGAGCGCGCGCCCAATCCGGTGCAGCCGGGCGAGCACGGCGATCCGACATCGTGCGCCTATTGGCGGTATTGCGGGATCGACGGCTTTCTGTGCGCGTGCTGCGGCGGCTCGGCCTCATCCTGTCCGCCCGGGACCGAGCCTTCGCCGATCACCTGGGTCGGTACCTGCCGCAATCCGGTGGACGGCAAGAACTACATCATCTCCTACAACGACTGCTGCGGTAAGACCGCTTGCGGCCGCTGCTCGTGCCAGCGCAGCGAGGGCGACACGCCGGTCTACCAGCCGTCGACCACCAATGACGCCGACTGGTGCCTGGGGACCGCGGTCGGGGCGGTCTATAATTGCTCGACGTCCGTCGTGCTCGGGCCAGCGGACTGATGCCCGCGCCGGACGATCTCGCCGCGAGGTTGGCGGCGCTCGAAACCGAGGTCGCGGCGCTGCGTGCGGAAGCCGAAATCCGCCAGCTGATCGGCCGTTACATGTTCCTCTGCGACGCGCCATTGGCCGAGCCCGCCATGGCCGACGCTGAACGGGCCCAAGCCATTGCCGACCTGTACACCGAAGACGGGGTCTGGGAGGGAGTGGGCTCGACCCATGGAAGCGCGTTCGGACGGCAAAACGGCCGCGGGGAGATCCGCGCCTTCTTCCTGAACTTCTACGCACGTGAACCCCGCCTGGTGTTCAACACCCACTACCTCTGCAGTGAGCAGATCGCCGTGACGGGCGGGGAAGCGGAGGGGCGCTGGGTCCAGTTCCAGCCATGGATCCACGCGGACGGCGCCTCGCTTGTTCGCTCCAGCCGTCTGCGGGTGCGTTTCCGGCGTACCCACGAAGGCTGGCGCATCGCCCATTATCGGACCGAAAATCTGTTCATCGCGCCGCTCGCGCCTCAGTGGACGAGTTTCCGGATCGAGCGTTCCGTGCTGATGGGCGCGCCGTGACTCCCGCCAGCCGCGCCCGACGTCGCCTGGCGGCGGCGATCGCAACCGGCGCGCTCTTCACATCGAGCGTGGCCAAGGCAGTCGACGTGCCCGCCGCCGGCGACCGGTCCCCGCATGTCAATTACATGCTCAGCTGCCAGGGCTGCCATCTCCCCGACGGCAGCGGCCAGGCCGGACGCGTGCCGAATCTACGGGGCGAGGTCGGCAAGTTTCTGTGGGTCGACGGGGGTCGGGAGTATCTGGTCCAGGTGCCGGGCACCGCGACGTCTAAGCTCAGCGACGCGGAGACCGCCGAACTGCTGAACTGGCTGATCAAGACGATGGGGCCGACGCCCCCGCAGGCCTTTCGCGCCTACGTCCCCTCCGAGGTCTCGCAATTGCGCCGGCAGTGGCTGCGCAACCCCGGTGAATTGCGTGCGCAACTGATCGCACGGCTGCGGGCCGACCGCCGTTTCGATCCACAGCCCAACGCTGCCCGTTGACAGAATTAAAACCAGTTTATATTCGAATTTATGGCGCGAGCGCGCGTCCTAAAGGTTTCGGTCCATGGCTCTGGAAAAGGCGGCGATCGGGTGGAAGGAGATCGCGGGCCTTGGCGTGGGCCTAGTTGTCGCCGGGCAGTTCGCCGGCTGGAACTACGGCCTGGCCGTCGGCGGCTGGGGCAATATGCTGGTCGCCACCGGCCTCATGAGCATGCTCTGCTTCGGCTTGGCGCTCTGTGTCGCTGAGCTGGCCAGCGCCCTGCCGAACGCCGGCGGCCTTTACACCTACTGCGAAGCCGCGTTTGGACGGTCCGCCGGCTATGCGGTCGGGGTCGCCGTCTTCACCGCATTGGCCATCGGCTCCGGCGCCGCGGCGGAGTTCATCTCCGCCTATGCCCGTTCGGTGCTAGGTATCGGCGGGGCGCCGCTGAAGCTCGCCCTGTTCATCGCGATCGTTGCATTGCACGTTCGTGGCGTCGGCGAGGCGCTCGCCGCCTTGCTGGTCGCCGGCGCGCTTGCGGTCGTCGCCCTGTTGGTGTTCGGCGTGGCGATGGCGCCGCACTTTTCGGCGCACAACCTCGCAACCAGCGGCCAAATTTCCATCGGCGGGGCCGGCGTCTTCGCCTGCATCCCATTCGCCATCTGGCTCTTCCTGTCGATCGAACAGATCGCCACCTCCGCGGAGGAGGCGCGCGAGCCAGGGCGCGACATCCCCAAGGGCGTCGCCGCGGCCATCGCCGTGCTGATGATCACCGCGCTGTGCGTCCTGGTGCTCGGGCCGGGGGCCGGCGGGGTCGAACGCGTGGCGAAAGCTGACGACCCGCTCTATGCAGCGATGAGCGCGGTCTCGCCCGGCGCCACACGATGGCTTGCGCCCGTGGTCGGGGGCGGGGCGGTGCTGGGGCTCATCGCCACCATGTTCTCCTTGATCTACGGCGCCTCCCGGCAGCTCTTCGCGCTCGCCCGCGACGCCTATGCGCCGCAACAGTTGGCGTGGAGCAACCACGCCGGCGCGCCGGCCGCAGCCCTGCTCGTCGTCGGCGCCATCGGCTTTCCGCTGTCCTTCGTATCCCCAAGCAAGATCCTGGTCGCCGTGGTGCTCCTGCTGAGCGCCTCCTACGTGGTGATGCTGGCGGGGTTCATCCGCCTGCGCCTGCGGCGGCCCGGGCTGGCGCGGCCCTATCGAGCGCCAGGCGGCGTCGTCACCGCTGGCGCCGTGCTCGTGCTTTCGGTGGTCGTGCTGATCGCCTGCATCCAGTCGGATCGTGATGTGCTGCTCGCCCTGAGCGTGCTGGCCGCGGCGGCGGCGGCCTGGTTCCTCGCCGCCGGTCGCCTGCGCGATGCTCGCCCAAACCACGCTGGTTGAAAGACCTCTCGCATGACGCCAGACGACATTCTTCTGAAGCGCCGTCATGACGCGCTCGGCGCCTATGCGCCCCTGTTCTACGACAAACCTGTCCGGCTCGTCCGCGGCGAGGGCGTCTGGGTGGAGGACGCGGACGGCCGTCGCTATCTCGACGTCTACAACAACGTGCCGCACGTCGGTCACTGCCACCCGCAT
>CBJNAS010000117.1:0-8761 GCA_966434565.1 uncultured Phenylobacterium sp. | reverse complement strand
GACACGCCAGCCGCGACAGAACGCGATCTCCCCATCCCGCCACAGGACCTGGAGCTTGTCTTTCCGCTCAAGACCCTGGGATGGAACGGTTTTCATAGTTTGATCTTGGGCCGGTGATCCGCAGTTAACAAGCATGACGGGCCGTCGCCGAGCAGGCTGACTGCCTTGGGTGGGGTGTGGGCCGTCCACCGTCTTGGACTCGGTAGAGGGGGCGGTCGGGCGGTGACGGGTTGCTGCAAGCGAGATTTTTTCGCTGGCGGACTGCTGCACGGTCTGATCGACTTGGACCCGCCGAAAATCCGGGGAGGTCGGCTTGTCCAGGCTTCAACTCCGGCAAGCGATCTTGTCGACGGCGGCCTGTTCGGTGGTCGCGTTGGCGGCTGTGTCCGGTGGCGCGCCGGCGAGAGCGCAGGGGGCCGCACGCGCGGAACCCTCAGGTCGCACCGTCGGAGAAGTCATGGTGACGGCCCGCAAGCGGGAGGAGCGGCTGATCGATGTTCCTGCAGCGGTCGATGTGTTCGGCGCGCAGGCGCTCGAGCGGCACGCCACGGTCGATCTGAACGCGCTCGGTCAACAGACGCCGCAGGTCAGCCTTGACAGGGCTCCGGTCGGGAGCGGGGGCGCGCTCACGATCCGCGGCGTCGGGGCATCAATCGCCGATGGCGGCATCGAACAGTCCGTCAGCGTCAACGCCGACGGCGTTTCGATCAGCCGCGGCCGAGTTATCGAGACCTCGATTTTCGATACCCAGGATGTCGAGGTGCTCAAGGGGCCGCAAACCTTGTATTTCGGCAAGAACAGCCCTGGCGGCGTGATCGTGTTGAACAGCGCGACGCCCGGGAATCGGCGAGAGGGCTACTTCCGCGCCGGTCTGGATACCGAGTCCCTGGAATATTTTGGCGAAGGCGCGATCAGCTTTCCCCTGACCGACAGCCTGTCGGCGCGGATCGCCATGCGCGGCGGCTATATGGCCGGCAGCTATATGCGTAATGTCGCCGGGCCGATCGTCGATCAGTCCAAGTTGCCCCTGGCGCTAGCGCTCGGGAACACCTTGTCCGGTCCCCCCGGCGCGCCGATCGCCGTGCCTGGCGCAGCTTACAAAAATCTGCCCGGCGCGCGGGACTTCGCCACGCGTTTGACGCTGAAATATCATCCCAACTCGCGGTTCGACGCCTTGTTCAAGTTCCTCTACTCGGAGCGCTGGGACCGAGGCGACGACAGCAACGTCACGACGACCGGCTGCGGAGCCTTCCCTGCCCAGGTTCGCACCGACTTGGCCAGTTCCACGCCCTTGACGGATCCTTACGGAACCTGCCGGATCGGGCGCACCACATCGCTCGGCGCGATTCCCGCTGTGGTGGCCGCAGGCTTTCCTGGGTCCAATGGCGGCAAACCGTTTTCGCGGACGCCCAGTTACCTGTCCTCCGTGACCATGAACTATGATGTCACGCCGCACGTGAGGCTGTCGTCGGTCACCGGATTCTACAGCTACACTGCCACCGGCTACGCGAATTTCGACGCCACGAGCTATTCACTGGCCAGCGCTTCGAGCAGGGACTCGTTTCACTCCGTGTCGGAGGAATTGCGTCTGGCGACTGCGTTTGACGGCCCGCTCAATGTCACCAGCGGCCTATTCTATGAAAACAACCAGCGCACCTACGACATCAACGGAATGATCGCCTACCTCGGTCGCGACCCGACGACGGGGCGGACAGATAATTTTTCAAGCCATGAGCACTATTCCGGGAACACCTACTCGGCATACAGCGAAGTCAACATCCATCTGCTTCCACAGCTGGAACTCGCCGGGGGCGCGCGCTACAGCAGCGAAACCAGGTCGGCCGACATGGGAATGACCTATCTCCATTTCGTGCTGACGGGCTTCACCCTGCCGCCAGGGCGACGGATCGTCGGATCATTCACCGAGCACAACGTCTCGCCGCAGGCGACCCTGACCTGGCATTTCAACCACGACGCCATGGTCTATGCAGCGTACAAACAGGGCTTCCAGTCAGGCGGCTACTCGTCTCCGGCGCTCATTCCGCCGACCGCGACCAGGGACAACCAGAGATTCGGCCAGGAACGCGCCGAGGGGGGCGAGATTGGGCTCAAGTTTGCAAATGTTCACGGCCTGGCCGGCGACCTGACGGCCTATCACTATCTCTACAAGGGCTTGCAGCTCACGTCGTTCGACGCTGCGACAACGTCATACTTCGTACAGAACGCCGGCAGCGCAAAAGTCGAAGGCGCGGAGCTGAACCTGTCCTACAGGGCCACCGATGCGCTCTCAGTGCGCGGCTCGGTCGGTTACAATCACGCGCGCTACGAGCAGTTCGACAAGGCCCAATGCTGGGCTTTCCAAACCGTCGGCGAGGGATGTGATGGCGGTAAGCAGAACCTGTCCGGCCGCCCCCTCTCGCGAGCGCCGGCCTGGACAGGCAGCGTGGGAGCCTCCTACGACGCGCCGCTCGGCGACGGCTGGAAGTTGGGTCTATCGGTCGACGGACGCTACTCGAGTGGTTACTTCACCTCGGTTGAGGAAAGCCCGTTCGCGCGGCAAGGCGATTACGCGCTCCTGGATATCGCCGCCCGGCTCTATTCTGACGTCTGGGAGTTCGCGCTCATCGGCAACAACATCACCAACACCCTTTACGTGACGGTGGGCGGCGATGAGCCCCTGGCGCCGCGCGGCCAGACCTTCGGCGCGCTAAACACGCCGCGGCAAATCATACTTCAGGCGACACGGCGGTTTTGAGTGGGTGGCCGGCCGCCTCAGCGCCAGATCCGGCGACCTCGGTGATCCTGCTTTATGTCGAGAGCATCCGTCACGCGCGCAAGTTCATGAGCGCGGCGCGTTTCGCGGCCCGCGCCAAACCGGTCGTCGTGATCAAGGGGCCGCGAAGTAGGCATGATCGTCCACGGCGAAGCTGATGCCGATCAAAGCGGGCGAGCTGGGACCGCGTATCCCATCCGGAAGTGAGGCCAAACCGGCGCTGAGCTGTTCTTTTGGGGGCGGATGATGGCGAGCCAACGCAGCGCGCGTTCCACACGGAAGTGGCGGCGCGAACTCGATCCCAAGAAGCCAGGCGGGAGCATAATCGGGAAGGCGCTCGTCTTTTGCCTGGATGACCGAGAGCGGGTGCTTTGTTCGCGCGAGATGGAGTTCACATCGCGAGAGCACCTGGCGCGCAGGATCGAGACGGAATGTCGCTGCGGGCATCTGAGGATCGAGGCTTGGCAGGAAAGTGTGTGCTTGCTTCGGCGCGGCGCGCTCCCCCGGCCGCAATTGAGCTGCCAGGATTAGGCAAAGGTCGGGCCTCTGGCCATCGACCGTGTGGCGTTCAGGTCGAGCCGGCCGGTTCGGCTCCGGTCGGGTCCAGGCCCGCGAGCAGGTTCCGCTGCAGCGCGAGACGGCCGTAGCCCTCCTTCAGGACGAGCTTCAGTGGCTGAGCAGGAGAAAACGCTCCGGCCGATACAGCAGGCCGCGGGTGACACCGCCGAAGACCCATTCGCCGATCCGGCTGTGGCCGTAACCGCCAGCTGCGATCAGGTCGGCGCCGATCGCCTCGGCGGCGATGTTCAATTCGGCCGGGACTCGCTCGGCGCTCGCGACCACCACGCGGGCGTGGGCGTTGACGTCGTGGCGCATGAGGCCGGCGACGACCGCGTTGGTTCGCAGATCCGCGTCGGCGGCCGCATCCTCGCCGCAGACCTCCACGACAAGGACCGTATCGGCGCGGGTCAGGAAGGGCAGGGCGTCGGTGAGCGCACGGCGAGATTCGCGGCAGTCCTTCCAGCCGACCACGACGGCGCGGGCCGCGAGCGCGCCGCCATGGGGCGGCGCCACCAGCACCGGGCGGCCGGACGCGAGCACGATTTCGCCGGCGTCGCAGTGGCGATAGCTGTCGTCCTCGGAGTGCGCCGCGCCGCCAGCGACGATCAGATCGGCGGCCCGCGAGGCGCGCGCCATAGCCTGGGCGGGCATGTCCTCGATCGCGGCGAACTCCGTCTTCAGGCCCCTGGTCGCCTCGAGGAAGGTTTCGCGCGCGAGCTCGAGATTCCTTTGCACCTGCTCGCGCATTCCCACCGACCAGGTGGCTTGCATCATCCCGGTCGGGTCCGTCGCGGCGAGCGGCGGGATCATCTCTGCGGCCACACCGACCAGGGTTGCGTCGAGCCTCCTGGCGAGGCGCACGGCGCTTTCGAGGCGGGGCGCGGCGGCCTTGCCGGCCTGCACATGGACCAGGATCGTTCGAATTGCGCTCTGGACCGATTGCAACGACGGAAGAGGGGCGGCGTCCGGCGCATCAGGGGTCATCGGGACGATCCTTTCGGACTACGGCTGTTCGGCCAAGGCTCAGGCGGCCATCTGCTCCAGGGCTTGCCAGCGCCTGATCTTGAACTTGCGGCAGCCGTCGAGCTCGACGACCGCGGCGCCCTGCAGCTGAGTGAGCATGCGCGAGACGGTCTCGATGGTGAGGCCCAGGTAGTCGGCGATGTCCTGCCGGCTCATCGGCATGTGGACGCGGCCCAGGGCCGTGCTTTGGGGGTCGCGATGCGCGAGGCTCATGAGGAAGCTCGCGACCTTTTCGCAGGCGGTCTTGCGGCCGAGCACCAGGAGGTGGTCCTGGGTGCGCTCGAATTCGCGGCGGGCCGCTTCCCAGATGGCGCGGTTCATCGCCGCGTCGCCGGCGAAGGCGCTGAGCGCCGAGCGGCGGACAACCAGCACGATGCTGTCGCAGATGGCCTCGGCGGAGAAGCGATGGACCTGCCCGGTCTCCAGGCCGACCAGGTCGCCCGGATAGTAGAAGTCCCCTACCTGCCGGCGGCCGTCGCTCAGCAGCCGGGTGGTCCGCACGACGCCAGAGACCACCAGGTGAACCAGGTCTGCGTCCTCATCCTGGGCGAAGATCTCCTCGTCCTTCGCGAAGCTCATCTTCAAGCCAAGGCGTTGCATCACCTCGGCAATGGCGCGGGGGGCGGCGTGGGTCTCGCTGTCGCAGGCCAGGGTCATCGCTGTTTCCTTCCAGGCGGTGACAGGAAGGTGCCGGAGCGACCGGCCTCACGATATTCGGGGCCTCTCCCTAAGTAGCGCTACGGAGGCGCGGTGGGCGGGAGGAGGGCGCGGATTTGCGAAAGGAGCGCGTCGCCGAGAAGCGGCTTTTCGACCACGGCGGCTCGGAAGAGACGCGCCCGGGCGCGAACCTGCCGATCTGCGTAACTGGTGATCAGAATCGCCGGCAGCGTCACGCCGCGTCGGCGCAATTGCTCCAGGGCGTCGAGCCCGCCGAGCCTCTCCAGCCGCTCGTCGATCAGCAGGCAGGCGCCCCGCGCGGGCAGGTCGCGGCTGACGAGTTGCTCGCCGCTGCGGCAGGCCTCGACCCGGTAGCCCTCGATCTCGAGCGAGAAGGTCAGGGCCTGGCGTAGCGCATCGTCGTCATCCAGGAGGATGACGGTGAGCGGCGCAGGCGGGACCTTCGGCGGAACCATGAATCCAGCTTGCCGCCGCGCGCGCCCGCTTGCCTTGATCGGTCGCAATTCAGGCGCGGGCGAGGAGCGCCATGCGGATCAGCTCGGACAAGCCGCGCGCGCCGGTCTTCGACATGACGTTGGCGCGATAGACCTCCACGGTGCGAGGGCTGATCCCGAGCTCGTGCGCGATGACCTTGTTCATCTTGCCCTGGATGACCCCCTCGAGCACCTCCTGCTCGCGGAAAGACAGGGCGCTCAGCACCTGCTTGACGCGCGCCTTCTCGGCCTGATCCTCGCGAAGCTGTGCGGCGTCGGCGAGGGCGCTGCGGATCGCCGCCAGCAGCCTCTCCTCATCGAACGGCTTCTCCAGGAAATCGACAACCCCGGTCTTCATCGCCTCGACGGCGAGCGGCACGTCGGCGTGACCGGTGATCATGATTATCGGCAGCGAGATCTTGAGCGAGGTCAACCGGCGCGCAAGCTCAAGCCCGGTCATCTCCGGCATGCGCACGTCCGTCACGACGACGCCCGTCTGTGTTCCGTCGAGAGAATTCAGAAAGGCGCGCGCCGAGTCGTAGGTCTTGGCCGCAAGCCCGCCGGTGTCGAGGAGAAAGGCCAGAGACGCGCGCACCGCCTCATCATCGTCGATCACGTGCACAACCGGCTCAGTCATTCGCCGCCAGCTCCTCCTGATTTACGCGCCGCAATGTGAAGCAGAACACCGTCCCGCCGCCCGCGCGCGGCTCAGCCCAGATCCGGCCGCCGTGGGCTTCCACGATGGTGCGCGAGATCGAAAGCCCGACGCCCATGCCCCGGGCCTTGGTCGTCAGGAACGGCTGGAAGAGGTGCTCGGCGATCTCCGGCGCAAGCCCCGGCCCGGTGTCGCTCACACAGATCTCGACCATGTCATCCGCCGCGGCGCGCGTTGCGACCGTCATCTCGCGCTGCGGCGAGGTCTCCATGGCGTCGATGGCGTTGCGCATGAGATTCACCACCACCTGCTGCACCTGAACCTTGTCGGCCAGCACCAGGTCAGCGTGGGGGGATAGATTATAGCGCAGCCGCACGCCGGCTTCCTTGGCGCCGATCATCGCCAGCGCTCCGGCCTCCTCCAGCAGCTTGGGCAGGCTCTCGATGCGCTGTTCGGTCTCCCCCCGCGAGACGAAGTCACGTAGGCGGCGGATGATCTGGCCCGCCCGCAGCGCCTGTTCGACCGCGCTGGACAGCGCGGTCCCGATCTTGTCGCGGTCCGGCGAGCCGGCGGCGAGCAGCCGCTCGCAACCTTTCAGATAGTTGGCGATCGCCGACAGCGGCTGGTTCAGCTCATGGGCGAGGGCCGAGGCCATCTCACCGAGGCTGGTGAGGCGCGAGACGTGCACCAGCTCCGATTGCATTTCCTGCAGGCGACGTTCCGTGCTCTGGCGCTCCGACAAGTCGCGGACGAAGCCGGTGAAGAGGCGGTTTCCCTTCGAGCGCACCTCGCCGACCGACAGCTCGATGGGGAAGGTCGAGCCATCGCGGCGTTCGCCGACCACCACCCGGCCGATGCCGATGATGCGGCGTTCCCCCGTCGCCTTGTAGCGCTCCAGGTACCCGTCATGTTGGTCTCGATACGGATTAGGCATCAGGATCGAGACATTGCGGCCGACCGCTTCGGCCTCGCTCCAGCCGAAAAGGCGCTCGGCCGCGGCGCTGAAGGACTGAATGATCCCCGTCTCATCGATGACGATCATCGCGTCGGGGATGGTGTCGAGGATCGAGCGCAGGTGGGCTTCGCGTTCCTCCACCCGCCGCAAGGCCTCCGTCGCCCGCTCGGCGCGGAGATTCATAAGCTGCCCGCCAACGCCGAGCGCCGGGCCGAGCGCCAGGAAGAGGAGGGTGTCGATCAGGTTCGCCGGATCGGAGAACAAGCTGGCGCGGCTGAACAAAAGGCTGCCAGCCAGACCGACGCCGGTCGCCGCGAGCGCGGGTCCCATTCCGCCGATGGCGGCGCTGAAGATCACCGCCGGGACGTAGACCACGAACTGGGTCCGGTCGTGAAAAACTGGATCGAGCGCAAAGCGGAAGCCGACGCTGACGAGCGCCGCGCCGACAGCGAGGAGGTAGCAAAACCAGCGTCGCGGGCGAAGGGCGTCCAGCCGCACCATCAACGCTGTCAGGTGTGGGGAGACAGCCATCGCCCCAGAGGCTTAGGCGTGTGTGAGGGATTTGCAACTCGTCCGCGCGGGCCTCAAGGTTTGCGTCTGGCCCAGAAGCTCACCCCCGCCAAGCTGATGGCGAACACGGCAAAGGCGGCGATCACCCCGCCGAGGTATAGGTCCTGAATGGTCATTGGCTCGAAGAACTCCATTTTCGGGCCTAAGCATCGACCAGACAGTAAGTGACGCGCCATTCCGGAGGCGCCCTTACGTAGCGCTCCGGAGGCGACGAGAATGGGCTTGCTGTCGATCCTCCTCAAGGCGGTGCTTCCAACGTGGCCGAGGTGCTGCGCATCGGAGTGGCAAGCCATGCGATATGCAGTTCAAGGCGACGCCGGCCTCGCAGTGGCCTGGCCCGAGGCTCGGATGCGCCTGCTCGTCACAGGCGTTCTCCTGGTGCTCGGGGTAGGCGGGTGCGCGAGCTTGCGGGCCCCGCAACCCAGCACCGAGCCGGGACGCAGCTTCGCCCAGCGAGCTTGCGCCGGTTGCCATGCGATCGGGTCCGTGGGCGAAAGCGCCAATGCCGATGCACCGCCGTTCCGCACCCTGTTCATGAGGTTCCCGGATGCGGCGCTCGACGCACGGCTCTCGCTGCTCGCGCGCCACGGTCATGTGAACATGCCGCCGATCTACATGACTCCCGACGAGCGGCGGAGCGTGGCCGCCTACATTAGGAGCATTGCGCCCCCAGCGGGTCGCACAGCACCTCGCGCGGCGACGCCCGACGTGGTCCGACAGCTAAGGTCCGCTGCGAGCAGGGTGATCCTCCCCCGGAAAAGTGGACGGGGTTAGGCCGCTCTGCGCTCCATCTCGACTGGGCTGAGGTAGCCCAGAGCTGAGTGCAGGCGGCGGGGATTGTAGAAGCCCTCGATGTGGAACAGGTCCCGGCGGGCCTGGTCGCGGGTGGCGTAGACCCGGTGATGGACCCACTCGGTCTTGAGGGTGTGGAAGAAGCTCTCCATCGGGGCGTTGTCCCAGCAGTCGGGATTCTAGCCGCTATCGGTTGCTGGGTAAGGTAATAAGTGGCTGATTTCCAGGAGAAGAGATGGTGGACGCGGCTGGGATTGAACCAGCGACCCCTACGATGTCAA
>CBJNAS010000116.1:0-8764 GCA_966434565.1 uncultured Phenylobacterium sp. | reverse complement strand
TCGTCGGCGCCACGGGCAATGTGGGCCGCGAGATGCTGAACATCCTCGAGGAAGTGAACTTCCCCGTGGACATGATTCACGCGATTGCGTCGCGCAAATCCATCGGCGTGGAGGTCTCCTTCGGCGACCAGCGCGTCGCCTGCGAGGATATCGAGCAGTTCGACTTCTCCACGGTCGACGTGGTGCTGATGAGCGTCTCGGGCTCCTTCTCCAAGCAGTGGTCGCCGAAGATCGGCGCGGCCGGGGCGATCGTCATCGACAACTCCTCGGCCTGGCGGATGGACCCGGACGTGCCGCTGATCGTGCCGGAAGTGAACCCGGACGATGTCGAGTGGGCGGACCGCAAGAACATCATCGCCAACCCGAACTGCTCGACCGCCCAGCTGGTGGTGGCGCTGAAGCCGCTGCACGACCGCGCGAAGATCAAGCGCGTGGTGGTGGCGACCTACCAGTCGGTGTCGGGCGCTGGCAAGGAAGGCATGGACGAGCTCTGGGACCAGACCAAGAGCGTCTTCGTGCTCGGTCCCAGCGCGCCCAAGAAGTTCCCCAAGCAGATCGCCTTCAACGTGATCCCCTACATCGGCTCCTTCCGCGACGACGGCTACACCGACGAGGAAGCCAAGATGTGGAATGAGACGCACAAGATGATCGACCCCGAGATCGCGCTCACGGTCACCTGCGTGCGCGTGCCGGTGATGGTCGGCCACTCGGAGGCGGTGAACATCGAATTCCACGAGCCGCTGGACGAGGACGAGGCGCGCGAGATCCTGCGCGAGGCGCCTGGCCTGATCGTCATCGATAAGCGCGACGAGAAGGGCTACATCACGCCGAAGGAAGCCCAGGGCGAGTTCCCGGTCTTCGTCAGCCGTATCCGCAAGGATCCGACCGTCGAGAACGGCCTTTCCCTGTGGGTGGTCGCCGATAACCTGCGCAAGGGCGCGGCCCTCAACGCCGTGCAGATCGCCCAACTGCTGCACGAGCGCGGCCTGATCAAGCAGAAGGCCCTGGCCTGATACCAGCAGTCGTCGAGGCCCACCTCCACACCGACCTTTCCCGCGAAAGCGGGAACCCAGGCTTTTTTGTAAGCCTCGGACCAGGAACGAAAAACGCCTGGATCCCCGCTTTCGCGGGGACAAGCGGATGAGAGGGACGAGTCACGCTCTTCGGCGGTCGGCATAAGGCGCATCTGCTGCCCGCCCTGACCGCCCGGGAATAAACCGAGCCGCTCCCGCGTCTCACCTGCGAACCGCGCATTTGCGACAGGAGCAGGCGATGACCGGCGGACCCGATCGGCGGAAATTCCTTGAGTGCATGGGCTGGGCGGGGACCGGCCTCGTCTGGACCGTCAGCGGCGGGCTGGCGGGCGCGCTGACGCTGGACGCCGCGACGGCCGCGCCGCGCGGGCGCGTGCGGCCCTTCAGCTTCGTCCAGGTGAGCGACAGCCACATCGGCTTCAACAAGGACCCCAATCCCGACGCGCGCGCCACCTATCGCGAGGCCGTGGCGCGGATCGCCGCGCTTCCCGCGAGGCCGGCCTTCATCCTGCACACCGGCGACGTCTCCCACCTCTCCAGGCCCGACCAGTTCGACGACGCCGACCAGATCCTCGGCGAGGCCAAGTTGCCGGTGTTCCACGTCCCCGGCGAGCACGACATGCTGGACGACGGCGGCGGCAAGGCCTTCCTCGACCGCTACGGCCAGGGGACGCTCGGCGACGGCTGGCGCAGCTTCGACCATTCCGGCGTCCACTTCGTCGGCCTGGTGAACGTCAAGTCCCTGAAGGCCGGCGGCATGGGCCAGCTCGGTCCCGACCAGCTGGCGTGGCTGGCGAAGGACCTGGCGCCGCTTTCGGCCAGCACGCCGGTCGTGGTCTATACCCACATCCCGCTCTGGACCGTCTGGGCCGACTGGGGCTGGGGCACGGACGACGGGGCCCAGGCGCTGGCGCTGCTGAGCCGGTTCGGCTCGGTGACGGTGCTGAACGGCCACATCCACCAGGTGCTGACGAAGACGGAGGGCCATGTGGCCTTCCACACCGCCCGCTCCACCGCCTTCCCCCAGCCGGCGCCCGGCCAGGCGCCCGCGCCCGGGCCGATGAAGGTTCCCGCCGGCCAGCTGCGCGAAGTGCTGGGCGTCAGGACCGTGAGCCTGGTGCGCGGCGACCAGCCGCTGGCCGTCGTCGATGCGGCGCTGGCCGGCTGACACGGCAAACCCCACCGGAGACCGACCATGTTTTCCCACCGCTTCGGGCCCGCGCTCGCGGCCGCCGCCATGCTCGCGACCCTGCTGCCGGGCGCCGCGGCCCCAGCGCCCGCCGCCCCCGCGACCGTGACCATCGGCAACTTCACCTTCCAGCCGCAGGCGCTGACCGTGCATGCCGGGACGACGGTCACCTGGGTCAACGCCGACGACATCCCCCACGCCGTGGCCGCCGACGACCGCTCGTTCAAGTCCAAGGTGCTGGACACCCAGGACCGCTTCACCATGACCTTCGCCAAGCCCGGGACCTACGGCTATTTCTGCTCGCTCCATCCGCACATGACCGGCAAGGTCGTGGTCACCGGGCCTTAGGCGAAAGACGCGGCATGATCGGGCGGATCCTGCGGGTCAGCACCTCGAAGACGGCCGGCCTCGCGCCGCGCGACGTCGCACGGGCCGCCGCGGGCGGCGACGAGGCGCCGCTCGATCCGACGGAACTGGCGCGGTTTCGCGCCCTGATGCTGCCGCACCTGGACGCCGCCTACAGCTACGCCCGGTTCCTGAGCCGCGACGCGGCGCTCGCCGAGGACCTCACCCAGGAGGCGTTTCTGCGCGCCTGCCGCGCGTTCCGCGGCTGGCGCGGCGGCGAGCCCAGGGCCTGGCTCTTCGCCATCGTCCGCTCCTGCTTTCTCAGCTGGGCGCGCGCGCCGGCCCGGCGGGAGGCGGGCGGCGAGGCGCTCGCCGAGGCGCTGCCCGCCGCGGAGGCGAGTCCCGAGGAGGCGCTCCTGCGGCGCGGCGAGGCCGAGGCCTTGCGCGCGGCGATCGCCGCCCTGCCGGAGCCGTTCCGCGAGACCCTGGTGCTGCGCGAGCTGGAGGAGCTCTCCTACAAGCAGCTGGCCGAGATCACCGGCGCGCCGATCGGCACGGTGATGTCCCGCCTGGCGCGGGCGCGCCAGATGCTGCTGGCGGCGCTGAGCGAAGAGGAACGGCAATGAGCCCCTGCCCGGACAAGGAGCACCTGCTGCAGGCGCTGATCGACGGCGAGCTGGACGCCAGGAACGCCCAGGCCTGCGAGGAGCACCTGCGCGCCTGCCCGGCCTGCGCCGAGGCCTTCGCCGACCTGCAGATGCTGCGCGGCCGGCTGTCGTCGGCCGGCGTCGCCTGGCCTGCGCCCGAAGGCCTGCGCGGCCAGCTGGAGGCCCAGTTCGCCGCGCCCGAGGCGGCCACGCACCGAGTCGCGCCCGTCCCGCGTCTGCCCTGGGCGCTGAGCGGGGCGATGACGGCGCTGGCCGCCAGCCTTGCCCTCGCCCTCTTCTGGCCGAGCCCGGACCGGCTGGCGGACGAGCTGATCGCCGACCACGTCCGCTCGACGCTCGCCAGCCACCTGGTCGACGTGGCGACCTCCGACCGGCATACGGTGAAGCCCTGGTTCAACGGCAAGGTCGACTTCGCCCCGCCGGTGGCCGACCTCGCCGACCACGGCTATCCGCTGGCGGGGGGACGGCTCGACTATGTGAGCGGCCGGCCGGTGGCGGCGCTGGTCTATCGGCGCAACCGCCACGTCATCAACCTGTTCGTCTGGCCCTCCGCATCGGGCCCGAGCCAGGCGGCGGCGCACGCGTCGCGCCAGGGCTATGCGGTTCAGCACTGGCGCAGCGGCGGCCTGGAGTTCTGGGCGGTCTCCGACATCGAGCGTTCCGACCTGTCCGCGTTCACCGCCGCCTACCAGGCGAAGACCGCGCCTCAGAGCGCGGCGTAGGCCGCCTCGATCAGGCGCTTGGGCCGCGCGTCGCCCATCAGCACCGTGCCCTGCTTGTTCATGGCATAGGCGCCGCCCAGCTTCACCGCCGGGTCGGCGAAGGCGCAGGAGCCGCCCCAGCCCGAGTGGCCGAAGCTGGTCTGCGACGGTCCCCAGGGCGTCTCCGTCTCGTTGCGCATGAAGCCCGCCGCCCAGCTCATGTAGAAGGGCAGCACCAGGTCGAGCCCGCGGATCCGCTCGCGCGCGGCCTCGGCGATCAGGGCGGGCGTCAGGATCTCGCCGCCCTCCAGCCAGCCGTCGTTCGCCAGGGCCCCCATCAGCCGCGCCAGCCCCTCGGCGGTGAAGTGGCCGTTGGCGGACGGGATCTCGGTGCGGCGCCAGTCGGCGGGATTTCGCCCAGCCGGCGTGGCCCAGCTGGTCATGAAGGCGGCTTCCGTGGCGGCGTTGCGCTCGCCGAAGTCCGGCAGGCCGTTTGGCCGCTGCAGCTCGGCGACGCGGTCGAACTCGGAGTCCGGCAGGCCGATCCAGAGGTCGAGGCCGAACGGGCGGGCGAGGTCCTCGCGCAGCGCCTGGCCCATGGTGCGGCCCTCCACGCGGCGGAAGATCTCACCGGCGATGTAGCCGAAGGTGATCGGGTGGTAGCCGCTGGCGGTTCCGGGCGGCCAGAGCGGCGCCATGGCCGCGAGCCTGGCGCAGATGGCGTCCCAGTCGAACCACAGCTCCGGGTCCATCGGCTCGCGGAAACCGGAGAGGCCGGCCTGGTGCGACAGCGCCTGCTCGACCGTGACCCGGTCCTTGCCGGCCTGGGCGAACTCCGGCCAGATATCCGCGACCCGCTGGTCGTAGGCCAGCCGGCCCGCCTGCACCGCGCGCGCGACCAGCAGGGCGGCGATGGCCTTGGTCGTCGAGAAGACAGGGACCAGGGTCCGTTCGTCGAACGGCCTGCTGCGGGCGCGGTCGGCGAAGCCCGCCCACAGGTCCACCACCACCTCGCCCGCCTGCACCAGGGTGAAGCGGGCGCCGAGCTCCAGGCCCGCCTCGAAGTTGGCGGCGAAGGCGTCCTTGACCGCCGCGAAGCGGGGCTCAGCAAAACCGGCGATCTCGACCATGCGCGGGGCTTAGCGCGGCCCCGCCCCGCGCGCAAATCGGACCGCTGCGCGGATCAAAAGCCGCCTTCTATTTCGCCGCCTTCGTCAGCGTCGGGCTGTCGAGGTCCAGCCGCTCGACCGGGATCAGCTCCAGGTTCGGCCGGAGCGCCTTCAGCGGAGCGGTGAAGGCCTTGGCGTCGCCCACCACCACCACGCTGGCGTTCGCCGGATCGAACATCCGCGCGGCGAAGGCCTGGACGTCGCCGGGTCCGACCGCCTCGACCTTCGCCGTATAGCGGGTGATCTCGTCGATCGGCACGCCGTAGAGGGCGAGCGCGCCCAGGATGTTCGCCAGGCCGTTGGTGGTGGCGAGGCTGCGGCCGTAACCTCCGACCAGCATCGACTTGCGCGCGGTGAGCTCCTCCGCGCCCGGCGCGGCGGCGGCCAGCCCCTGCATCTGCGCATCGATCAGCTCCAGCACCTGCGGCGCGGACTCGTTCTTGGTCTGGGCGCTGGCGCGGAACAGGCCGGTGGTGCGCTGGGCCGAGAGCCGTGACGAGGCGCCGTAGCTGAGGCCGCGCTTGATGCGGATCTCCTCGTTCAGGCGCGCGGAATAGCCGCCGCCGAGCACGGCGTTGGCGACGATGCCGGTGTAGTAGGCCGGATCGCTGCGCGGGATGGCGGGCTTGACCACATTGACCGAGGCCTGGCCGGCGCCGGGCAGGTCGACGGCGACGGTGCGCGCCGCGGGCTTCGGCGCGATCGCCGGGGCCGGGGCCAGGAGCGCCGGCGGTTTCGCCCAATCGCCGAACGCTCGCTCGGCCAGCGCGAAGCCCTGCTCGGGCGTGATGTCGCCGGTCAGCACCAGGATGGCGTTGTCGGGCCGGAACCAGGCCTGGTGGATCGCCGCCAGGTCCGCGGTCTTCAGCCTGGCGATGCTGTCGGGCGTGCCGGCGGCGACATGGCCAAAGGGGGTGGCGGCGAACACCACCGGCTCGGCGGCGTAGGCGGCGATGTCGCCGGGCTCGTGGTAGGCGACCTGCAGGGCGTCGAGCGTAAGCTGGCGCTGGCGCTCCAGCTCCTCGGGCTTGAAGGCCGGATTGAGCACCACGTCGGCCATGATCGGCATCGCCTGGTCGAGCTTGTCGGCCATGACGTTGAGCGTCACCGAGGACTCCTCCAGGCTGGAGCCGGTGTCGAGGCTGGCGCCCAGGGCTTCGACCTCGCGGGCGATCTCCTGGGCCGAGCGGGCGTGCGTCCCTTCGGTGAGCATGTCGGCGGTCATGCCGGTAGCGCCGGCCAGGCCAGCGGGATCGGCCCAGGCGCCGGTCTTCAGCGTCAGGTCGGCGGTCACCAGCGGCAGGTCCGTCGAGCGGGCGACGATCACCCGAAGGCCGTTCGCCAGCGTCTTCTCGGCGGGCTTCGGCAGCACCGGGGCCACGGCCGGCGCGACCGGGGGCGGCGACTGGCGCTGGCCGGGCGGCAGCAGCTGGAAGACGGGACCCTTGTAGACACTGACCCGGGCCGGCGGCGGCGCGGCGGGCGGCGGGGCCGCGCCTTTCGGCCGCTCGCTCTCGGCGCGGTAGCGGACGGTCATGCGCAGGTTGGGATCCAGGTACGTCTGCGCCACGCGCTGGACGTCGGCGGCGCTCACCGCCTGCAGCAGCTGGATGTCGGCGTTGGCGCGCGCGGCGTCGCCTTCGATGCGCAGGGCGTAGCCGAGCGCCGAGCCGCGGCCCTCCAGGGTCTCGCGTTCGCGCAGCTTGCCGGCGATCAGCTGGTTCTTGGCGGCGGCGAGCTCGGCCGCGGAGACCGGGCTGCTGCGCAGCCGGGCGACCTCCGCCAGCAGCGCCGTCTCGCCCTCGGTCAGGTCGTGGCCCGAGGCCATGATCGCGCCGACCATGAAGTTGCCCGGCTGCTGCGGCAGGTCGGCGTTGGAGTAGACCTCGGTGGCGATCTGCTTCTGATAGACGAGGCTGTCGTAGAGCCGCGACGACTTGCCGGCCGAGAGCACGGCGTCGAGCACGGTGAGCGCCGGCGCGTCGGGGTGGTTGGCCGCGGGCCCCAGCCAGGTGATGGCGAGCGCCGGCAGCGGCACGTTGGGGCCATAGCCGTCGAACACGCCCGGACCGGTGCGCGGCGGCTCCTTGGCCGCCACCTGCCGCATCGCCAGCGGCGGTGGCTTCAGCGGGCCGAAGTATTTGTCGACCCAGACGTCCAGCTGCGCCTCGTCGAAGTTGCCGACGACGATCAGGGCGGCGTTGTCCGGCCGGTACCAGGCACGGTGGAAGGCGCGCACGTCGTCGAGGGTGGAGGCGTCCAGGTCCTCGATCGAGCCGATGCCGGGGCGATGATAGGGATGCACCCGGTAGGTCGCCTCCGGCAGGTCGAAGGTGAAGAAGCGGCCGTAGGGCGCGGCCAGCACCCGCTGGCGCAGCTCCTCCTTCACCACCTCGCGCTCGGACTTGAAGTTGGCCTCGTCGACGACGAGCGAGCCCATCCGCTCGGCCTCGGCCCAGATCAGCCGCTGCAGGTGGTTGGCCGGGATGACCTCGTGGTACTCGGTGTAGTCGTCCGCCGTGGAGGCGTTGTTCATCCCGCCGACGTCCTCGGTCAGGCGATCGAAGCTCTCCGGCGGCAGGTCCTTGGTCGCCTTGAACATCAGGTGCTCGAAGAGATGCGCGAAGCCAGAGCGCCCGGCCGGATCGTTCTTCGAGCCCACCCCGTACCAGACCTGCACCGAGACGTTGGGCGTGGTGCGGTCGAGCGAGGTGTAGAGCCGAAGCCCGTTCGCCAGGGTGCGCTCCTTGAACGGGATCGGCGGGACGGCGGCGGTTGGCGGGGTCTGGGCGAAAGCGGCCGACGCCGCCGAAAACGCGAGAACCAGGGCCAGGCCGGCGGCGCGGGCGGAGCGGAGCATGCGACTTCCCGGAATGAGCGAAGGCGCAAGGCTTAGCACCCCGGCGCGCGGTGGGAAGCTTACGGGGTTGTCATGATGGCGGGCCGAAGCCGGCTGAAGAGCGCGTGGTGGAGGGGGCAAGCCACGCCTCCGACATTTCACCCGCTTTCAGCGGGGGAGCTGAGAGCAACAGCGTCCCCCCAGCCCAGCCGCCGCGCTTCCGCGAACGCCGCCTTGTCCCGCTTGCCCATGAACCGCCGCTGCAGCCCTGCCGGCGCGCAGACCTTGAGCTCCACGCCGGCCTTGCCGCTGCGGGGCGGCGCCAGCACCCGCGCCGCGGCGGGAGCGCCTATGCCCGGGCGGGCGGCCAGTAGGTAGGCGAAGGGCTCGTCCTCGAAGGGGACCTCCGCGCCTTTCACCTGCAGGTGGTCGCGGCTGCGCGGCAGGCGGACGCTGAAGTGGCACCAGTCGTCGCCGACGATGGGACAGGGCCCGGCGTGGGAGCAGGGGGCGAGGATCTCGGCGCCAGCGGCGACGAGCGCCTGGCGGGCGGCGCGCAGGCGCTCGAACCCTGCGGGCGTGCCGGGCTCCACGAGGGCGAGCAAGCCTTCACAGGCGGCCCAGAGGCCGGCCACGACGGCGGCCTGCCGCTCGGGCGCGATCTCGGCCAGCGCATAGCTGCAGGCCACCAGGTCGGCGCGCGGCCAGTCCGCGGCCCCGGCGGTGAGGTCGACGCGCCGCCCCTCGGCCGCGGCCAGCGGCGGCGGGCCTCCCGTGGCGAGGCGCCGCGCGAGCGCCAGAAACGGCGGGCTTTCGTCG
>CBJNAS010000115.1:0-8771 GCA_966434565.1 uncultured Phenylobacterium sp. | reverse complement strand
CGACCGCTACGACGTCCTGCTCTGCGACGTCTGGGGCGTGGTGCACAACGGCCGCCGCAGCTTCGAAGGCGCCAACGACGCCCTGTCGCGGTTCCAGGCCGCCGGCGGGCCGGTGGTGCTGATCACCAACGCGCCGCGCCCGAGCGCCCCCATTCACGACCAGCTCGACGGGCTGGGCGTGCCGCGCCAGGCCTGGTCGCGGGTGGTGAGCTCCGGCGACGCCACCCGGGCGCTGCTGGCCGAGCGCGCGCCGGGGCCGGTCTACAAGCTGGGACCGGACCGCGACTGGCCGCTCTACGAGGGCCTGGACCTGCCGGAGACGGACCTCGAGCACGCGGCCTTCATCTGCTGCACCGGTCCCTTCGATGACGAGACCGACGAGCCGGAGGACTACCGCCAGGGCTTCACCGGCGCGGTCGCGCGCGGGCTGGAGATGATCTGCGCCAACCCCGACATCGTCGTGCAGCGGGGCGACACCCTGATCTATTGCGGCGGCGCCCTGGCCCAGCTCTACCAGAGCCTCGGCGGGCGGGTGCTGATGGCCGGCAAGCCCTATCCGGCGATCTACGACTTGGCGCTCTCGGAAGCCGCGGCCCAGCTCGGCCGGCCGCTGGAGCGCGCGCGCGTGCTCTGCATCGGCGACGGCCTGCCCACCGACGTCCGCGGCGCCAACGCCCAGAACCTCGACGTCCTCTTCGTCGCCAACGGCATCCACGGCGCCGAGGCGGTAGGGCCGGGCGGCCTTGATCCCGACATCGTCGCCGACCTGCTGCGGCAGGAAGGGCTGCACGCCCGCTGGGCGATTACCGACCTCGTCTGGTAAGGGGTCGAGGCTCCCGTCAGGATCTTCCAGTCAGGATCTGGGAGGGGCAGGAGAAAACCGGGTGCAGGGATTGTTTTTCGAAGACCTGAGCGAGGGACAGAGCGCCGAGCTCACCCGCGTGGCCAGCGCCGCCGCGATCGAAGCCTTCGCCGAGATCACCGGCGACACCAATCCGCTGCACCTCGACGAGGCCTACGCCACGACCACCAGCTTCGGCCAGCGCATCGCCCACGGCGCGCTGGTGGCCGCCTACATATCGGCGGTGATCGGAACCAGGCTGCCGGGGCCCGGCGCGGCCTTCCTGACCCAGAGCCTGCGCTTTCGCCGGCCGGTGCGGCTGGGCGACTCCGTCACCGCCCGGGTCACGGTCAAGACGCTCTATCCCCAGCGCGCCCACGTGCTTCTGGCCACCGCCTGCGAGGTGAACGGCAAGGTCGTAGTCGATGGCGAGGCGCTGCTGATGGCGCCGAGGCGGCCCGCATGAGGCGTCTGCGCGTGGTCAGGGGCTGGAAGGACCTGCCCGCGTCCGACAAGGGCGCGGCGATCGCCATGGGCAGCTTCGACGGCGTGCACCGCGGGCACCAACGGGTGATCGCCCTGGCCGCCGAGGCCGCCCGCACCCTGGGCGCGCCGCTGGCCGTGATCACCTTCGACCCGCACCCGCGGGCCTATTTCCATCCGGACCAGCCCAGCTTCGTGCTGCAGAAGCGCGACCAGCAGGCCCGCGCCCTCGAAGCCCTGGGCGTCGGCCTCCTCTATCTGCTGTCGCTCGACCCCGAGCTCGCCGGCATGAGCGACCGCGAGTTCGCCGCCCGTGTGCTGGCCGAGGGACTGGGCGCACGGCACATCGCCGTCGGCTTCGACAACACCTTCGGAAAGGACCGCAGCGGCACGCCCGAGGCCATGCGCCAGTACGGCCAGGCGCTGGGCTTCTCCGTGTCCGTCGCCCCGCCGCTGCTCGGCGCGGACGGCGCGAAGTTCTCCTCCACCGCAGTCCGCGAGGCCTTGCGTGAAGGCCGGCCCGAGGAGGCGGCGGAGATCCTCGGCCGTCCGTTCGCCATCGAGGGCGAGGTGGGTCGCGGCCGCCAGCTCGGCCGCAAGCTGGGCTTTCCCACCGCCAACGTCTCCATCGAAGGCTATGTCGTGCCGCGCTTCGGCGTCTATGCCGTGCGCACCCACCTGCCGGATGGCCGGACGGTCCCGGGCGTGGCGAGCCTGGGGATCAATCCGACGATCGAAGGCGCGACCGATCCAGTGCTGGAGGTCTGGCTGTTCGACTTCGACGAAGACCTCTACGACCAGGTCATCGAGACCGAGCTGGTCGCCTTTCTCCGGCCGGAGGAGAAGTTCCCCGACCTCGACGCGCTCACCGCCCAGGTCGTCGCCGACGCCGAAGCCGCGCGGGCGATCCTCGGCGCCTGACGCGTCTGTAAATTGATCCGGCGACGCTTGTCAGGCGACGGCGCGCGGCGCTTGCTGGCGGCATCGGAGGTTAGCCGATGCAGACCAAGGTCAGCGAGATCGCCGCGGGCGTCTACCGGTTCTCGACCTGGATCGCCGAGGTCGCCCCGCCCGCGGGCTTCACCTTCAACCAGTTCCTGATCGACGGCGACGAGCCGATGCTGTTCCACTGCGGCCAGCGCCAGCTGTTCCCGCTGGTCTCGGAGGCGCTGGCCCGGATCATGCCGCCGGAACGGCTGCGCTGGATCAGCTTCGGCCATGTGGAGGCCGACGAGTGCGGGGCCATGAACCAGTGGCTGGCCGCCGCGCCCGGGGCCCAGGTGGCGTTCGGGGCGCTGGGCTGCGAGGTCTCGGTGGGCGACCTGGCGGACCGGCCGCCGCGCCCGCTCGCCGAGGAGGAGGTGATCAACCTTGGCGGCCGACGCCTGCGCTGGATCCCCACGCCGCACGTGCCGCACGGCTGGGAAGCCGGCGTCTTCTTCGACGAGACCAGCGGCGCCCTGTTCTGCGGCGACCTGCTCACCCACGTCGGCGACGGCCCGCCGCTCACCGACACCGACATCCTGGGGCCGGCCCTGGAGGCCGAAAGCCTGTTCCACGCCATGACCATGGCGCCCGGCACGGCGCAGATCCTGCGCCGGCTCGCCGCCCTGCAGCCGAAGACGCTCGCGCTGATGCACGGCTCCTCCTTCCGCGGCGACGGCGCGGCGGCGCTGGAGGGGCTGGCGTCCTTCTGTGAAAAGCAGGGAGCGGGCTTTTCGAGGGCGTAGACCGCCACGAACAGATTCAAATCACGGAATTCACGGATTGCGCGGAAGGACATGGGTCTATTTCGCCATCCCGATCGAGGGGCTCGCTCGAAATTCCAATGCGGTGTCGGCCGCGCCTCCGTGGTTCCCCCTTTGCCGACGCTTGGGTTCCAGCCTGACCTCTGTTAGAGGCTTGGCCCCATGACTTCGGGTCGGAAAGCTCTGCGAATTATCCGCCCGGCGTGACGCCGCCGGACGAGGTCGTTCCAGCGCGCGCCGGGTCCATCCCGCCCCCAGAGCTTCCGACCAAGCTGGAAAATCCCATGGCCGACGACGCCGACACTTCTGCTCGCGACTACCGCGAGACCGTCTTCCTTCCCGACACGCCGTTCCCGATGCGCGCCGGCCTGCCGAAGCTCGAGCCGCAGATCCTCGAGCGCTGGGCCGAGCTGGGCTTCTACGAGGCCGTGCGCTCGGTTCGCCAGAAGGCGGGGGCGCCGCTGTTCGTGCTGCACGACGGGCCGCCTTACGCCAACGGCGCGATCCATATCGGCCATGCGCTGAACAAGATCCTCAAGGACTTTGTGGTCCGCTCGCGCTTCGCGCTCGGCTTCGACGTCGACTACGTCCCCGGCTGGGACTGCCACGGCCTGCCGATCGAGTGGAAGATCGAGGAGCAGTACCGCGCCAAGGGCCGGCGCAAGGACGACGTCCCGGTGGCCGAGTTCCGCCAGCAATGCCGCGACTACGCCGCCCACTGGATCGGCGAGCAGATGCGCGAGTTCGAGCGTCTCGGCGTCACCGGCGACTGGGCCAGGCGCTACGCCACCATGGACTTCGAGAGCGAAGCGGCGATCGTCGCCGAGTTCCACAGGTTCTTGACCTCGAACCAGCTCTATCGCGGCTCGAAGCCGGTGATGTGGAGCCCGGTGGAGCGCACCGCCCTGGCCGACGCCGAGGTCGAGTACCACGACCACACCAGCCCGACGATCTGGGTGAAGTTCCCGGTCCTGGACGGCCCGGACGCGGCCCAAGGCGCGGCGGTGGTGATCTGGACCACCACGCCCTGGACCATCCCCGCCAACCGGGCGGTCAGCTACAACCCCGACATCGCCTATGCCGTTTACGCTGTCGAGGCGATGGAGGAGGGCCTGGCCTTCGAGCCCTGGGCCAGGCCCGGCGACAAGCTGATCCTGGCGGAGAAGCTGGCGGACGAGGTCATGAAGGCCGCCAAGGTCGCAGCCTTCCGCAGGGTCGAGGAAATCGATTGCCAGGGCATGGAGCTGGCCCACCCGCTGGCGGCGCTCGATGGGCATTACGGCTTCGCCGTGCCGATGCTGGCGGGCGACCACGTCACCGACGACGCCGGCACGGGCTTCGTCCACACCGCCCCGGGACACGGCGCGGACGACTATGCGGTGTGGCTGGCGCATGGCCATCGCGAGATCCCCGACACCGTCGACCCGGACGGCGCCTATTATCCGCACGTGGCGCTGTTCGCCGGCCTGAAGGTGCTGGAGACCGAGGGCAAGAAGGCCGGCAAGTTCGGTCCCGCCAACGACGCGGTGATCGGCAAGCTGGTCGAGGCCGGGACCCTGCTGGCGCGCGGTCGGATGGAGCATTCATATCCGCACTCCTGGCGCTCCAAGGCCCCGGTGATCTTCCGCAACACGCCGCAGTGGTTCATCCGCATGGACCACGGAATCGAGGACGCGGCGCACGAGGGCCGCACCCTGCGCGACACCGCGCTCACCGCCATCGACGAGACCGCCTTCTATCCGGCCGTCGGCAGGAACCGCATCCGCGCCATGGTCGAGGGGCGGCCCGACTGGCTGATCAGCCGCCAGCGCGCCTGGGGCTCGCCGCTGGCCATGTTCGTCGACAAGGAGACCGGCCAGCCGCTGCATGACGAGGCCGTCAACCAGCGCATCGTCGAGGCCATCCGCGCGCAGGGGGCCGACGCCTGGTTCATCCGCCCGGCCGGCGACTTCCTCGGCAATCACGACCCGGCGCGCTACGAGAAGGTCGAGGACATCCTCGACGTCTGGTTCGACTCCGGCTCGACGCACGCCTTCGTGCTGGAGGGCCGCCCGGACGACGGCCAGCCGACCCGCGCGCCCGCCGACCTGTACCTGGAAGGCTCCGACCAGCACCGCGGCTGGTTCCAGTCCTCGCTGCTTGAAAGTGCTGGGACGCGCGGCCGCGCGCCGTACAAGGCGATCCTGACCCACGGCTTCACCCTCGACGAGAAGGGGGAGAAGATGTCGAAGTCTCTGGGCAACACCGTCGACCCGCAGTCGGTGATCAAGGACAGCGGCGCCGAGATCCTCCGGCTCTGGGCGGCGATGGTCGACTACGGCGACGACACGCGCATCGGCAAAACCATCCTGCAGACGACGACCGATGCCTACCGCAAGCTCCGCAACACCATCCGCTACATGCTGGGGGCGCTGGCGGGGTTCAGCGCGGCCGAGCGGCTGCCGGCAGCGCAGATGCCGCCGCTGGAGCGCTTCATCCTGCACCGGCTCTGGGAGCTCGACCGCGCCGTGCGCGCCGCCTACGAGGCCTATGAGTTTCAGGCGGTGAGCCGCAGCGTGCTCGAGTTCTGCCAGAACGAGCTGTCGTCGCTGTTCTTCGACATCCGCAGGGACTGCCTCTACTGCGACGCGCCGGACTCCGCGCGGCGGCGGGCGGCGCGCACCGTGATGGACCTGGCGTTCGAGCGCCTGACGATCTGGCTGGCCCCGCTGCTGCCCTTCACCATGGAGGAGGCCTGGGGGACGCGCCTCCCCGAGGCCGGCGCCAACGGCCTGCGGGTCTTCCCCGAGACGCCGGAGGCCTGGCGCGACGAGACCGAGGCGGCGCGGTGGGCCAAGGCCCAGGCGGTGACGTCGGTGGTCACCGGGGCGCTGGAGGTCGAACGACGCGAGAAGCGCCTGGGCGCCGCGCTGGAGGCCGCGCCGCGCGTGCACATCGCCGATCCGGACCTGATCGCGGCGTTCGAAGGCCTAGACCCCGCGGAGGTGTTCCGCACCAGCGCGGCCGAGCTGGTCTCGGGCGAATGCCCCGCGGGCGCCTTCCGCCTGACCGAGGTTCCGGGCGTGGCGGTCGAGCCGCATCGCGCCGACGGCTGCAAGTGCGCCCGCTGCTGGCGTCTGCTGCCGGAGGTCTCCACGCCGAAGCAGCTCTGCCTGCGCTGCGAAGAGGCGGTCGAGGCCTGGGACCGCGCACGCGCCACGGTCGTCGCGTGAAGGAGGGCGGCATGAGGGGCGTGACCCGGCTGGGCGTCTTCGCCTATGTCCTGGCGGCGGTCGTCATCGTCCTCGACCAGGCTTCCAAGTTCTGGATCCTGAACGTCTTCGACCTGCCGCTGAAGGCCAGCGTGCCAGTCGCAGGGCCTTTCCACCTGACCATGGTCTGGAACCGCGGGGTGAGCTTCGGGCTGCTGCGTGCGGAGATCGACCTCACCCGCTGGGCGCTGGCGCTGTTCTCCGTCGTGGTCGCCATCTTCCTGGCCGTGTGGGTGCGCAAGGCCGTCCGCTTGCTGACGGCGGTGGCGCTGGGCCTCGTCATGGGCGGGGCGATCGGCAATGTCGTCGACCGCGTCCGCTTCGGCGCCGTGGCCGACTTCCTGGACTTCTCGCGGCTGTGGTTTCCCTGGATCTTCAACCTCGCGGACTCCGCGATCAGCTGCGGCATCGCCCTGCTGCTGCTCGACATGCTGCTGCAGGAACGCCAGGGCGCGCCCGCCGGCAAGGCCGGCGATGCGGTCTAATGCACGTGGCGCCTGCCCAAAGATTGCGCTAAGCAGGCGGCAATCTGGGCCGGGGGCGGCCTTTCGGAGCTATCGAGGTTCATGAGCGTCAACCGAGTGATCGTCGCATCCGCCCTGATCGCGGCGGGTGGGATCGCGGCGGCCGGTCTCGCCGGATGCCAATCGGCCAGCCAGGCCCTGGGCATGAGCAAGGTGACTCCCGACGAGTTCCGCGTCGTGACCAAGGCCCCGCTGGTGGTGCCGCCGGACTACGCGCTGCGCCCGCCGTCGCCGGGCGAGCCACGCCCGCAGGAGCTGCAGCCGGAGAGCGCCGCACGCACCGCGTTGCTGGGCGTCCGTGAGGCCCAGGTCCGATCGGACGGCGAGAAGCTGCTGGTCTCCAAGGCCGGAGCCGAGAAGGCCGATCCGCTGATCCGCTATGTCGTCGACGACGAGTTCGGCGACATCGCCCACAAGGACAAGAGCTTCGCCGACCGCGTGATGTTCTGGCGTTCCGGCAAGCCCGCCGCCACCCAGGAGACGCCGGCCCCGGTCGACGCGGCCTCGGAGCAGCAGCGCGTCGCCAACCTGACCGGCGACAAGCCGGTGGTCATCCAGCGCGAAGAGAACAAGCACCTGAAGCTGCCGGGGCTGTAAGAGGCGGCGCAAAACGCCCCTCCGTCTCGCCTGCGGCCACTGAGGGGGCGTTCGGGCGCCTCAGCGCGTCGGCACGGGCGCGTCGCCGCGGTAGTCGTAGAAGCCTCGGCCGGACTTGCGGCCCAGCCAGCCGGCCTCGACGTACTTCACCAGCAGCGGGCAGGGCCGGTACTTCGAATCCGCCAGGCCTTCGTAGAGCACGTTCATGATCGAGAGCACCGTGTCCAGGCCGATAAAGTCGCCGAGCTCCAGCGGCCCCATCGGGTGGTTTGCGCCCAGGCGCATGGCGTTGTCGATCGCCTCGACCGTGCCCACCCCCTCGTAGAGGGTGTAGATCGCCTCGTTGATCATCGGCACCAGGATGCGGTTGACGATGAAGGCCGGGAAGTCCTCGGCGTTGGCGGTGGTCTTGCCCAGCGACTTGGCGAAGTTGACGGCGATCTCATAGGTGCCCGCATCGGTGGCGATGCCGCGGATGATCTCCACCAGCTTCATCAGCGGCACGGGGTTCATGAAGTGCAGGCCGATGAACCGCTCGGGCCGATCCGTGCTGGACGCCAGCCGGGTGATGGAGATCGAGGAGGTGTTGGACGCCAGCAGCGTATTTTCCGCGAGATGCGGCGTGAGCGCCTTGAAGATGGTCTTCTTGACGTTCTCGTCCTCGGTGGCGGACTCGATGGCGAGGTCAGACTTGCCGATCGCCTGCAGTTCCTCGGCAAGCTTGATGCGCTTGAGGGCGATTTCCATGTCCTCGTGGCGGATCAAGCCGCGCCCGACCTGGCGGCTCAGGTTCCGCTCGACATTGGCCAGGCCCGCCTCGATGCGCTCACGGCTGACGTCGTGCAGCAGCACGTCATAGCCGGCCAGGGCGCAGACATGGGCGATGCCGGAGCCCATCTGACCCGCCCCGATGATGCCGACCGTCTTGATGTCCAACATGCCAAAATGGCCCCGTGATCGCGGCGGCCGCAAGGCCGCACGCTGGTCTATGACGGCTTTCTAACACCTGTTTCACGCTAGCGGACACTGCATTTGCTGCGCCGCAACGTGAAAACCCCAGCTGAACACGCCCAGCACCGGCATCGCAAGAGGGCGCGATCACGGAAGAGTGTAGGTGCGGCGCGAAAGGAGAGCGCCCTCGGGCTCAGCCGGCGACACCACGCCTCGCCTGCCAAGACGAAAAACGCCCGCGCAGGTCTCGCGCGGGCGTTGATGGCTCGATGGAGAGATTTGGCCGGGCTCAGCCGAGGGCGGCCATCAGCCCAAAGCGCTCATCAGTTCCGGCACGGCGGTCTTGTAGTCCGCCACCAGGCCGTAGTCGGCGACC
>CBJNAS010000114.1:0-8772 GCA_966434565.1 uncultured Phenylobacterium sp. | reverse complement strand
CCCCTGGCGACCTCCCGGCCGGACACGCTCGAGCCGGCCGGCCGTGGCCGGCGCCTCAGCCTCAAGGCGGACCTGCCCGGCTTGGGACTGGCCGTCCTCGGCGCCATTCTCATCGTGGCCGGCGCGCTACTTTGACGAGGCGACCGCGGTCGGTTTCTCCGGTTTCGGGAACGCAACCGGGCTGGCGCTCAAGGTGCGCAGGAAGGCGAGGACGTTCGCGCGGTCCTCCGGCCTGCGCAGGCCGGCGAAGGCCATCTTGGTCCCGGGCACGGCCTTGACCGGATTGGTCAGCCAGTGGTCGAGCCGCTCATAGGTCCAGCTGCCGGTCTGTCCTGCCAGGGCGCTGGAATAGGTGAAGGTCTTGCGAGAGGCGACGGCACGACCGACCACCCCCCAGAGACTCGGACCCGTTCGGTCCTGGCCGCCTTGATCGAAGGTGTGACAGGAGGCGCAGACGGATGCGGTCTGCCGGCCCTTTTCCGCGTCCGCCGTCGCCAGCAATGTCCCCAGATCGACTTGCGGGGCCGGCGCAGCGAGCGCTGGCGGCGCTTCGGCGCTTCTAGGAATCGAGACCTTCTCGATGTTGCTCATGTAGTCGCGAAGGCTCGTCCGGCCGCCTTGCTCGCCCAATCCGGCCGGCCAGGTCCGCTGGAGGGCGCCCAGGTCGACCGCGGGCTCGCTCACGCCCGCGACCTTGTAGCCGGGCTGGACGGCGTAGGTCTCGGGAAATACGAGATCGGTGATCCAGTGAATGACGAGGAATGCGACCGCCGTGCCGGTGAGCGCGCCACCAATCTTGAGTCTTTCCCAGGTATCCATCGCCGGCGCCTCGTTGTCCTCAGGCGTTCTTTCCTGTCATGGGCCTTTGCCGAAGAAGATAATTCTCGTCCAGAACGTGTAGTCGGACTCGATCGCCATGAGCAGGACGAGCGTCCCCAGGCAGAGGGGCGGGACGAGAATGGCGTACATCAGGGCGAGGCGTTCCCAGGCCATGTGCATGAAGATGGCGACGATCAATCCCGCCTTCAAAAACATGAATGTGACGATGAGCACCCATCTCAGAACACCTTCGACGTGAAAATAGTCGACCAGGTAAGACATGGTGCTGAGCACAAACAGGTAACCCCAGACCTGCAGATAGATTTTGATGGGATGCTGCTGTCCCGAGGCGTGAGCCATCTTCGATCGCGCGGCGGGCGCAGAGTCGTGCGGTGAAGGAGGTTCGGCGGCGGGCTGGGCCGCCTGTCGATCGACGCGTTCCCCGAGGTCTTCGGTGTCGGTCGTCATTCTTGACATCCTTACCACAGATAGAAGAAAGCGAAGATAAATACCCAGACGAGATCGACGAAGTGCCAGTAGAGGCCGGCAATTTCGACGACCTCGTAATTGCCCTTCCGTTCGTAATGCCCGCGCGCAACCTTGGATGCGATGGTCGAGAGATAGATGACGCCGATCGACACATGCAGGCCGTGAAAGCCGGTGATCATGAAGAAGCAGGAGCCGAATTGCGGGGCGCCCATTGGGTTTCCCCAGGGCCGCACGCCTTCGTGCAGGATCAACTTGCTCCATTCGAATGCCTGCATGCTGACAAATGTCGCGCCCAACACCGCGGTCGCGAGCATCAGCAGCGTTGTCTTCAGGCGATCGCGGCGATAGGCGAAGTTGACGGCCATCGCCATCGTCCCGCTGCTGCTGATCAGCGTGAAGGTCATGATGGCGATCAGAAGTAGCGGGACCGAGTGGCCGCCGATCGTAAGGCCGAAGACTTCGCTCGGGTTTGGCCAGGGCACGGTCGTCGTCGCCCGCACCGTCATGTAGGAGGTCAGGAAGCAGGAGAACACGAAGGTGTCGCTGAGCAGGAAGATCCACATCATGGCCTTCCCCCAGTGGACCTGCTTGAAGACCTCCTGGTCCGACGACCAGTCGGCCGCGAGGCTCCGCAAGCCCTCATTGGCCGGAACGCCGTGTGTGGTTTCAGTCGATGTGGTCGCCGTCATTGTCGATCGACTCAACCTTGAAGGATGAACGCGGTCATCCGGTCCGCATCAGCAGCAAAAGCCCAAACATCACCAGCCAGACGAGCAAGAGGAAGTGCCAATAGATCGTGCAGAGGCCGACGCTCTGCCTGACCTCCGCCACTTCGCCTTTCCCGAGGACCTTGGCGGTCGTTCGCCCCCACACCGCCAGGCCGCCCAGCAGGTGAAGGCCGTGCAGCGCGGTGATCAGGTAGAAGAACGCGCTCATCGTCGTCTCGGTGATGCCGCAACCGGCGGCCTGCAACTGGCGCCATACGGTCAGCTGGCCCGCCAGGAAGACCAGGGCGAGGACGCCGCCTGCGATGAGGCCGATCCGCAAATTCTTCCTGTGTCCTCGCTGCCCGGCGTCCCGCGCCCATTCCCAGGCCGCGCTGTCGACCATCAGCACGCCGGTGTTGAACCACAGCAGCGGCGGCCAATACATCGGCTTCCAATCGGGCCCTTGTCCCGAGCTGACGCCATGCCCGCCCATGCGCATGACGAAGGTCACGCCGATCAGCAGGAACATGACCGAGGCGACGCCGAAATAAAGCCGCAGGCCCACCGCGGTCGCCGGCAGAAGCCGAAGGTCTTGCGCCTCTGGCTCGCTCATCGGATCCAGACCCGACGCCAGCCACGGCTTCTCCGTCAGACGACGTAAGAGGCCCACGTCCTATCCTCCGAAGGGGATTTCATGTCGTCACGCGCTCGGGCGGCGCATTCTGCGGAATAAAGTCCTGTGGCGCGCCTGGGACGCTGTAGTCGTAGGCCCAGCGATAGACGACCGGCAGCTTCGGCCCCCAGTTGCCATGAGCCGGGGGCGTTTGCGGCGTCTGCCATTCCAGGGTCGTCGCGCCCCAGGGATTGCCGTCGGCCTTCGGGCCTCTGAAGTAGCTCCAGATCATGTTGTAGAAGAACAGCAGCTGGGCTGCGGCGACGATCAAGGCGGCGATGGTGATCACCTCGTTCGCCACCTGCGCCGAGTGCGGAATGAACGCCGTCTGTCCCAGCGCATAGTATCGCCGCGGCACGCCGAGAAAGCCCAGGTAGTGCATCGGCAGGTAGATCGCATAGACGCCCAGGAACGTGACCCAGAAGTGGATCTTTCCCAGCGTGGCGTTCCACATGCGCCCCGTGATCTTGGGATACCAGTGATAGATCGCCCCGAAGATCACCAGGATCGGCGAGACGCCCATCACCATGTGGAAATGGCCGACGACGAAGAAGGTGTCGGACAGCGGAACGTCCACGCTGACGTTGCCGAGGAACAGGCCGGTCAACCCGCCGTGGATGAAGGTGAAGATAAAGCCGATGGCGAACAGCATCGGGACCCGGAGGTGGATGTCGCCCCGCCAGAGGGTCAGGATCCAGTTGTAGACCTTGATGGCGGTGGGGACCGCGATCACCAGAGTGGAGGTCGCGAAAAAGAACCCAAAATATGGATTCATGCCGCTGATATACATGTGGTGCGCCCAGACGAACAGACTGAGGACGCCGATGACGATGATCGCCCACACCATCATCCTGTAGCCGAAGATATTCTTCCGCGCGTGACAGCTGATCAGGTCGGAGACGATACCGAAGGCGGGCAGGGCGACGATATAGACCTCGGGATGACCGAAGAACCAGAACAGGTGCTGGAACAGGATGGGACTGCCGCCGTTGTAGCCCGTCTGCTGACCCATCGACACCAGCGACGGCATGAAGAAGCTGGTGCCGAGCACGCGGTCCAGCATCATCATCACGGCGCCGACGAACAGGGCCGGAAACGCCAGCAGGCCGAGGATGGTGGCGACGAAGATGCCCCAGATCGAGCAGGGCATGCGCATCAGGGTCATGCCGCGCGTGCGGGCCTGCAGCACCGTGGTGACATAATTCAGGCCGCCCATGGTGAAGGCGACGATGAAGATCGCCAGGGAAGCCAGCATGAGAATGATGCCCCAGTCCCGCCCCGGTGTTCCCTCGAGAATGGCTTGTGGCGGATAGAGCGTCCAACCCGCCCCGGTCGGTCCGCCGGGCACGAAGAAGCTCGCCATCAGGACCAGCACCGCGAGCAGGTACACCCAATAACTGAGCATGTTGACGAAGGGGAAGACCATGTCGCGTGCGCCGAGCATCAGCGGGATCAGGTAATTGCCGAATCCCCCGAGCAGCAGCGCCGTCAGCAGATAGATCACCATGATCATGCCGTGCATGGTCATGAACTGGAGATAGCTGCTGGGCGTGATGAACTTGAACGTATCGGGAAAGCCGAGCTGCAGCCGCATCAGATCGGACAAGACCAGGGCCACCACGCCGACCCCGATCGCCGTCATCGAATATTGCAGGGCGATGACCTTGTGATCCTGACTCCAGACGTATTTCCCGACCCACGTCTTCGGGTGGTGAAGCGCCCGGGTGTCGTCGGCGATCGTGGTGTAGGCCATGGCGCGCCTCAGCTCACTGGTTTGGCCGGGGAACCGGTCTTTCCTGGCGCAGCTTCCGCCACCGCTTGCGCGAAGGTCGGTTGCTGACCCAGCCACGCCCGAAAGGCGGGCTCTTTCTCGACGACCATGACGCCCCGCATCGTGTAATGGCCGACCCCGCAGAGCTCGGCGCACAGGATGTCGAACTTTCCCGTGCGTGTGGGCGTGAACCAGAAATAGGTGACCATGCCTGGCACCATGTCCATTCTGGCGCGGATCTGGGGAACGAAGTAATCGTGCAGCACGTCCTTCGAACGAAGAACGATCTTGATCGGACGGCCGAGGGGAAGGTGCACTTCGTTGCCTTCGACGAGAATGTCATCGCGCCCGAAGGGGTCGTTTGAATTCAGGCCAAAGGGATTGTCGGCGTTGATCTGCCGGGCGCTGGCCGTCCCCAGGACGCCGTCTTTTCCCGGGAACCGGAAGCTCCACTGCCACTGCTGACCGACGGCTTCCACCACCAGGGCGTCCTTCGGCACGGTGACGAACTTGTCCCAGGCGATCAGGCCTGGCGCCAGCAGCGCGGCGATCCCGACCGCCGTCCAGACGGTGAGCCGCCGCTCGAGGGTCACGCTCTCGGGGTCATAGTGGGCTCGATGGCCTTCGCGGTGCCTGTAACGGAAGATCGAATAGGCCAGGAACACGTTCAGGGCGACGAAGAACAGCCCGCAGACCCACATGGTGACGCCGAAGGCGGTGTCGATCGAGCCCCAATTCGAAGCCAAGGGCGTCAGCCACCACGGCGTCAGCAGTTGAAACGCAATCGAGAACAAGACCAGCGCAGCGATCGCGATTGCCACAGCCATGACTTGTCTCGCCTTGCAGCTGATCTCTACCCGTCGCGCGATCGACCTTCGAGCGCCTCAAGAGGTCGGACATATGTTCGCTCGACGCCGCGCGGTGAACGCGCGCCGAAATGGCGTTGCCGAAATCTCTCTTGTATTCGCGCCGCTCGGGTCATCATCGACACCGCAGAACAGCCATTCCGTCGGACGCCCGGCAGTGCGAGCGCCACCTGTTTCATTGGAAACCATATAGCCTTTTGGCGCGCAGAGGAAGCTGCGCCGAACCGCGCGGGACCCGCCTACGGCGCAGTTCGAGAGCGTGGCGGGGTTCACCAAATTTCTCTTCCGCTCTTCCCCGCGGAAAGCGCATAGGCGCGAGGTTGGGCTGTTCAGCTTATTATTCGAGGCCACGCCGGCAGGCGGCCTAGTGTTCCGGTCGCGGTCCAATCGTTAACAAGAGGTTGCTGGAACAAAAGGCGAACGATACAACGGGCAAATGGCGGTTCTCGACCGGCGGCAGGTGGTTCGCCTCGCGTCCGAGACGGACTTCGAGGGCTGGCGGCGCGCCGGCCGGCGACTGCGGGCGGCGGTGGTGCGACCGGCTGAGGTGCTCTGGACGGTCGACGCCGAGGCGCCGGCGGCGGCCGAGCCGGCGCCTGCCGCCGCCGGCTTCACCGTTCCACGCGAGTTCCTGGAGCTGGCGGGGACGGTGGCGCTGCACCGGTCTGACGAGCGGTTCGAGCTGCTCTACCGCCTGCTCTGGCGCGTGACGGCCGAGCCGCGGCTGCTGCGCCGCGCCGGCGACCCTGACGTCGCCCGGACCCGCGCCTTCGCCCGCCAGGTCGCGCAGGCGCTCGACGAGATGAAGACCGGCCTGCGTTTTCGCCGCCTCGAGGACGCCCCGGGCCCGTCGGCCTGCGTCGCCTGGTTCGCTCCGGCGCATCGGGTGACGGAGGCGGCGGCGCCCTACTTCGCCCGGCGGTTCGCCCATACGCCCTTTCACATCCTCACGCCGGACGTCTGTGTCCGCTGGGACACCCGCGAGCTGGTCTTCGCGCCGGGCGCCGATCCCGCCGATGCGCCGGCGCCCGACGCGGCGGTGGCGGACTGGCGCGCCGCCTGCGCAGCGGCCTTCGACCCGGCCCGACTGGGCCTTGCGGGGACGCGGCGCGTCACGCCGGGGAGCCTCGCGCGGAACCTGCCGGAAGCGCGGCTCATTCCCGAGCTGATCGCCCGCGCCGAGGCCCAGGTCGAGGAGATGGTCCGCCAAGCGCCTTCCGAACCCAGCCGCCGCGTCGTCCGCCAGGCGCAGCGCGCCAGCCGCGACGCGCCCTACGACGGCCAGCGGCCCACCAGCTTGGAGGAGATCGCCGCGGGCGTGCAGCTCTGCCGCCGTTGCGACCTCTGGCGCGACGCCACCCAGGGCGTGCCGGGGGAGGGGCCGCGGCATGCGCGACTGATGCTGGTAGGCGAGCAGCCTGGTGACCAGGAGGACCTCGCCGGCCTGCCCTTCGTGGGTCCCGCCGGCCAGGTGCTGGACAAGGGCCTGGCCGCCGCCGGCGTGCCGCGCGCCGAGATCTTCGTCACCAACGCCGTGAAGCACTTCAAGCACGAGCTGCGCGGCAAGCGCCGGCTGCACAAGACCCCTGACGCCGGCGAGGTCTCAGCCTGCCGCTGGTGGCTGGAGGGCGAGCGCCGGCTGCTGCGGCCGCGGGTGATCGTGGCGCTCGGCGCCACCGCCGCGGTCTCGGTGTTCGGCAAGCCCATGCCGATCGCCCGGATGCGGCAGCAGGCGATCCAGCTCCCGGACCAGGTCCAGGGCGTGGTGACCTATCACCCGTCCTATCTGCTGCGCGTGCCGGACGCGCGGGCCAAGGCTCAGGCCTTTTCCCTGTTCGTCGAGGACCTGAAGTTCGCCTGGACGCTGGCGGGCTGAGGCTCAGCGCGCCAGCTCCTTCATCGCCCGCTCCAGGCCTTCCAGGGTCAGCGGGTACATGCGGTCGCCGACCAGCTGCTTGACCAGTTGCAGCGAGGGGGTGTGCGGCCATTGCCGCTCGGGCGTGGGATTAAGCCAGACGAGGTGCTCGTAGATATCCGCCACCCGCTCCATCCAGGCGACGCCGGACTCCTCGTTCCAATGCTCGACCGACGCGCCCGGGGTGGTGATCTCGTAGGGGCTCATCGTTGCGTCGCCCACGAAGACGACCTTGTAGTCGTGGGGAAACTTGTGCAGCACGTCCCAGGTGGGGATCTTTTCCGCCTGGCGGCGGCGGTTGTCCTTCCAGACGGCCTCGTACAGGCAATTGTGGAAGTAGTAGAACTCCATGTTCTTGAACTCGGCGCGTGCGGCCGAGAACAGCTCCTCGCAGACCTTGATGTGAGCATCCATCGAGCCGCCCACGTCCAGGAACAGGAGCACGCTGACCTTATTGCGCCGCTCCGGCCGCAGTTGGACGTCCAGATAGCCCTTCTCGGCCGTGCCACGGATGGTGCCGGGCAGGTCCAGCTCCTCGGGCGCGCCGTCGCGAACCCAGCGGCGCAGCCTGCGCAGCGCCACCTTGATGTTGCGGGTGCCGAGCTCGACGGTGTCGTCGAGGTTCTTGTACTCGCGCTTGTCCCAGACCTTAACCGCCCAGCCGTGGCGGCCCTTGTCCTGGCCGATGCGCACGCCCTCGGGATTATAGCCATGGGCGCCGAAGGGCGAGGTCCCGCCGGAGCCGATCCACTTGTTGCCGCCCTCGTGCCGCTCCTTCTGCTCCTTCAGCCGCTCGGCCAATGTCTCCATCAGCTTGTCGAACCCGCCGAGGGATTCGATCAGCGCCTTCTCCTCCTCGGTCAGGAACTTCTCGGAGATCCTGCGCAACCATTCGGTGGGGATGTCGGCGGCGAGGTCGGCGTCGAGGCTCTCCAGCCCCCGGAAGACATGGCCGAAGACACGGTCGAACTTGTCGAGGTTCTTCTCGTCCTTCACCAGCGCCGTGCGCGAGAGATAGTAGAAGTCCTCCACGCGCCGATCGATCACGCCCTTGTCCAGCCCCTCCATCAGGGCGAGGTACTCCTTCAGCGTGACCGGGATCTTGGCTTCGCGCAGCTCGGTGAAGAAGCGCATGAACATCGCGGCGGTCGCCCCGTGGAGCCGCGTGCGGGCGGCGAACATCCGTTTGGCGGCGAAGGATGGGGCGGCGGGACGGGGATGTCCAGGGCGGCTGTCGAACGGCGGCTGTCGAACGCCCCTTCGGTCGACTTCGCCGACAGCTCCCCCGTTTCGCGGTGGAGCATCTTGGCGCTCAGAGCCTCCACCGCGAAGCGGGGGAGGTGGATCGGCGCGGCGCGCGCCGAGACGGAGGGGGCGTTCGCGCCCTACGCCTCGCACTCCTGGGCCTCGAACGCCTTCAGCTTGCGCCAGACGGTCATGCGCGAGACGCCGAGACGGCGGGCGATCTCGACCGGCCCGACGCCGGCGCGCTGCAGCTCCAGGATCTCGTCGGCGGCCGGGCGGCGGCGGCG
>CBJNAS010000113.1:0-8792 GCA_966434565.1 uncultured Phenylobacterium sp. | reverse complement strand
GGTGGTGCCCAGGAGAGGACTCGAACCTCCACGGCTATTAACCACTGGTACCTGAAACCAGCGCGTCTACCAATTCCGCCACCTGGGCCCGGTCCGTCGGATCGGGAGGCGGCTACATATGGCGCCCTCCGCCCGCGGTCAACGGCGCTTTGGCGACTCGTCGTTGCGACGCGCCGGCGCATCGTCTAAGCCGCAGGGCGTCAGACACTTGCGGGCGGCCGGCGCTACTCTCATGCAGAACCTCGTCACGGTTTTCGGCGGATCGGGCTTCATCGGAACCCAGGCGGTCCGCCAGCTCGCCAAGGCCGGCTGGCGCATCCGGGTGGCGGTGCGCAACCCGAACCTTGCCTACCGCATGCGGTTGCACGGCGACGTGGGGCAGATCGACCTCGTCCAGGCCAACATCCGCAACCGCGCCTCGATCCAGCGCGCCCTCGAAGGCGCCACCGCGGCGCTGAACCTGGTCGGGGTGCTCTACGAGGGCGGCCGGCAGGGCTTCCAGGCGATCCACGCCATGGGCGCGCGCAACGTGGCCGAGGCGGCGCGCCAGGAGGGCGTGACCCGGCTGGTGCAGGTGTCGGCCCTGGGCGCCGATCCAAACTCCGCCTCGAAGTACGCCCGCACCAAGGCCGAGGGCGAAACGGCCGCCCGCGAGGTCTATGGCGACGCGGTGGTGGTGCGGCCTTCGATCGTCTTCGGGCCGGACGACCACTTCTTCAACCGCTTCGCCGCCATGGCCCTGGTCAGCCCGGTCCTCCCGCTGATCGGCGGCGGCAGGACCCGCTTCCAACCCGTCTTTGTGGGCGACGTCGGCAAGGCGCTGGCGCTGACGGTGACGGCGCAGGAGGCCGGCGGCCAGACCTATGAGCTGGGCGGCCCGGCCGTGTTCGGCTTCCGCGAGCTGATGGAGCTGATGCTGGCCGAGATCGAACGCCGGCGGGCGCTGGTCCCCGTGCCGTTCCCGGTGGCGCGCCTGCTGGGCGCGGCGGGCGACTTGGTGGCCGGAATCGTCCCGCCGCCCGTGACCTCCGACCAGGTCGCGCTGCTCGAGACCGACAATGTGGCCAGCGGCGCCTATCCGGGCCTGGCCGAGCTTGGGATCACGCCCACCACCCTGGAGGCGGTGCTGCCCACCTACCTCTACCGCTACCGCAAGGGCGGCCAGTACGCCGACCAGGAGGAGCGCGCCCTGGCGGGGCAGCGGGCGTAGGCGACACCCGCCGCACTCAGTGCAGGAACAGGTTTCCCTGCGCGAACAGGGCCGCGATGCCGATCCCGCCGATCAGGATGCGGATCCAGCCGAAGGGCGCGAGACCCCGACGGGTCAGGATCGCCAGCATGCCGCGGATCACCAGGGTGGCGACCACGAAGGAGACCACGAAGCCGATCGCGATCAGCGGGATCTCCGACTTCACCGCCAGGAGCTCGTGGCGGTTCTTGATCGCGTCGACCGCGAAGGCGCCGGCCATGGTCGGGATCGCCAGGAAGAAGGAGAACTCGGCGGCGGCGCGTTTCTCCACCCCGAGCAGCATGGAGCCGACAATGGTCGAGCCCGAGCGCGAGGTTCCCGGGATCATCGCCAGGCACTGGAAGAGACCGATGCCGAAGGCGGTGGGCAGCGGGATCTTGGTCGGGTCGGTGCGCCGGGGCTGGGGCGCCAGGCGGTCGATGAAGAGCAGCACGATCCCGCCCAGGATCAGGGCGATGCATTGCGTCAGGGGCGAGTCGAACAGCACCTTCTTGATGATGTCGTGCAGCAGCACGCCCAGGACCGCGGCGGGGATGAAGGCGACGATCAGGCTGAGCGCGAACCGCCGCGCCTGCGGGTCGTTGGGCAGATGGACCACCGCCCCCCACAGCTTGTTGAAATAGAGCACCACCACCGCCAGGATCGCGCCCAGCTGGATCAGCACGATGAAAGTGTCCCAGAACCCGTCCGGCAGTCCCAGCGCCAGCTTCGAGAGCAGCAGCATCCCCGTCGAGGAGACCGGAATGAACTCCGTCGCGCCTTCGACGACGCCCAGGATCACGGCGTAGATCCAGTCCGACACAAGCGGCTCCGTTTTGCGAGGGTGCGCCCCTTACACCCAATTATGGTGAAGACTTAGTTTCATCCCGGCCCGAGGCTTTCGGGCGCCGGCCCCACATAGCGGGCGCGGGGCCGGATGAGGGAGTCCGTCTGGCCCTGTTCGATGGCGTGGGCGATCCAGCCGGCGCAGCGCGCCACCGCGAACAGCCCGAATGGCGCATCCTTGGGCAAGCCGAGCGCCTCGCACCCGGCGAGCAGGGCGAAGTCGATGTTGGGCGCCTGGCCCGAGGCGGCGGCGACCGCGGCCTGCAGCGCCGCCAGCCCGGGCAGCGGCGCGAAGTGCGCCAGCAGGGCGGCGGCGCGGGGATCCCCTTCCGGATAGAGCGGGTGGCCGAAGCCCGGCAGCCCGCGCTCGTGGGCCAGCCGCGCGGCGGCCGCCGCCCGCGGGCCCAGCTGCTCGGCCTCCTCGGCGAAGGCGCGCACCGCTTCCACGGCCATGCCGTGCCGCGGCCCCGAGAGGGCGGAGAGGCCGGCGAGCGCGGCGGCGGCCAGCGAGGCGCCGGTGGAGGCCGCGACCCGGGCGGCGAAGGCCGAGGCGTTGAGCTCATGGTCGGCGACCAGCACCAGCATGCGTCGGATCAGGTCCGCTCCCGCTCCGCCCGGGCCGGCGCCCCAGGCGAGCGCCAGCCGGTTGTGGATCGCCCCTCCGCCTGCCTGCCCGGCCACGGCGTCGGCCAGGACATCGAGCAGCGTGGCCGCCTCGATGGCCAGCGCCAGCGCCCCGCGTCCACGCGCCGGCGGATCGGCGGCGGCGCGCGTCGCCAGCGCCAGGAAGGCGCGGGTTCGCAGATCCGTTTGCGCCGGCGGGGCCGGCCTCTCCGCCCGCTTCAACGCCGCGCCATGACCGCCGCGCAGCAGCCGGGCGACGGATTCCAGGGTCTCGGTCTCGGCCAGCCGGATCGCGTCGCGCCCGCGGTAGTGCAGGCGCCCGTCCGCCACGGTGGTAATCGCCGATTCCAGCACCGGCTCGCCCCAGGCGATTGCGCCGGCAGCCACGTCGGACGCCTTGCGGCTGCGCCCCTTGCGCGCGGCGAGCTGGGCCACGTCCGCCGCGCGGTAGAGGCTGCGGCGCGGATCGTCGGGATCGGGCCGTACGGAGAGACGCCCGCGGCTCACATAGGCGTAGAGAGTCGAGGCGCGGACGCCCAGCTTGGCCCGCGCCTCCTCCGCCGAGATCCAGTCCTTCGCCGACATATGTTGATTACATTGATCAAGATTGACGATGGAGAACATGCCGGCGAATCTCTTCCTCAGCAAGTGGTCTGGAGCGTTCTCCGATGTCGGACGGGTTGGATGGGATCGTGGCCGCCGAAACGGTGCTTTCCGAGGTGGACGGGAACGCCGGCCGGCTGATCATCCGCGGCCGCTTGCTCGACGATCTGGCGGGCCGGACGCGTTACGAGGCGCTGGCCGCCCTGTTGTTCGAGGGCTTCTTCGAGGACCTTCCGGCGGACCTCGCGCCGGCGCTCGGCCGGGCGCGCGCTGAAATCTTTCCCGAGATCGCCGCGCTGGATACGGGCCTGCTGGAGCTCGAGCCCGTCGAGGCGGTCCGTGCGCTCATGGCGCGGCTAGCAGACGGCGACGACCTCGCCACCGCGCTCCGGCTGATCGCCGCGCCGGCGGTGTTCACGGCCGCCGTCGTTCGCGGCCAGGCGGGTCTCGCGCCGGTCGCGCCGGATCCCGCGCTCGCCCACGCCGCGGACATCCTGCGCATGCTTCGCGGCCAGGCCCCTGCCGCGGCCGAGGCCGAGGCGCTCGACGCCTATCTGGTGACCGTCAGCGACCACGGGCTGAATGCCTCGACCTTCGCCGCCCGAGTGGTGGCCTCGACGCGGGCGTTCCTGGCCTCGGCCGCGCTCGCCGGCATCTCGGCCCTGAAGGGCCCGCTGCACGGCGGCGCGCCCGGGCCGGTGATCGAGATGCTGGACGCCATCGGCCAGCCCGAAAACGCGCGGGCCTGGATCGAGACGGCGCTGGACCGGGGGGATCGGCTGATGGGCTTCGGCCACCGGGTGTACCGGGTGCGCGACCCGCGCGCCGATGCGCTTAAGGCCACCCTGCGGCGCCTGGACCTGGCCTCCAGCGCCAGGCCTGGCCGCCTCGCCCTGGCCGAGGCGGTGGAGGCCGCCGCCCTGGCGATCCTCAAGGAGCGCAAGCCCGGCCGGCCGCTCGACACCAACGTCGAGTTCTACACCGCGCTGCTGCTGGAGGCGCTCGGCCTGCCGCCACAGGCCTTCACCTGCGTCTTCGCCATGGGCCGCAGCGCCGGCTGGCTGGCCCATGCGCGCGAACAGCTGCAAGGCGGCCGCCTGATCCGCCCGCAGTCGCACTATGTGGGGCCCTATTTCCCTCCCCGTCATGGGGCCACGGCATTCACACAACTCGGCTCGAGGGCCTGAACGCCCGGTCGCCTTCGGCGACAGCTCCCCCGCTGCGCGGCGGAGCATCTTGGCGCTCCAGATGTAGCCCCATGAAGTGGAGGGACTGGCTAGGCCGCCGGCAGCACCGCTTCGCGCGCCAGGAACTCCGCCAGGTCGCCGCCGCGGAAGCGCAGGGCGCGGACGCCGGCCCGGCGGGCGGCTTCGATGTCGGACGACTTGTCCCCCACCAGCAGCGAACGCTCGCGGTCGATCGCCCAGTCGGCAAGCGCGCGCAGGATCATGCCGGGGTTGGGCTTGCGGTCGGGCGGATCGGGGTGGCGGTAGGCCGCCTCCGCCGCCTCGGGATGGTGCGGGCAGAAATAGAAGGCGTCGATCCAGGCGCCGTCCGCCGCCAGCTCCTCGGCCATTCGGGCGTGCAGGGCGTGCATGTCGGCCTCGGTGTAGTAGCCGCGGCCGACGCCTGACTGGTTGGTCACCACGATCACCAGCCAGCCGGCGCGATTGAAGGCGGCCACGGCCTCGCGCGCGCCGGGGATCCAGCGGAAGTCGTCCCAGCGATGCACATAGCCCTGGTCCTCGTTGAGAACGCCGTCGCGGTCGAGGAACAGGGCGGGACGCCGATCCATGGGGCCAGTACTGTGGGTCACGAGCATGAATATAATGTTCGCGCCGTCCGCGCGATTTCAAAAACGCGCGCAGAGGAATTCCCCCCATTGCCCGAGCCTGTCCTCGCCCTCTCCGGCCTGACCGTGGACTTCGCCACCCCGGACGGGCCGGTGCGGGCCGTGCGCGAGGTGAGTCTGGAGATCGCCCGCGGCGAGACGGTGGGCGTGGTGGGCGAAAGCGGCTCGGGCAAAAGCCAAACCTTTTTGGCGGCGCTAGGCCTGCTGGCGGCGAATGGCCGGGCCACGGGCTCGGCGAGGTTCCATGGCCGCGAGCTGCTGGGCCTGGCGCCCCGCGCGCTGAACCGGGTGCGGGGCTCGAAGATCACCATGATCTTCCAGGACCCGCTGACGGCGCTGACGCCGCACATGCGGGTCGGCGAGCAGATCGCCGAGCCGCTCAGGGCCCACCTGGGGCTCACCCGCGCCGAGGCGGCGGAGCGCGCCCAGGAATGGCTGGAGAAGGTCCGCATCCCCGATCCCGGCCGGCGGTTCAGGCAATATCCCCACGAGCTGTCCGGCGGCATGCGCCAGCGGGTGATGATCGCCGCCGCGCTGGCGACGGGCCCTGAGCTGCTGGTCGCCGACGAGCCTACCACCGCGCTGGACGTCACCGTGCAGGCGGAGATCCTCGACCTCATGGCCGAGCTGGTGCGCGAGACCGGGGCGGGGCTGGCGCTGATCACCCACGACATGGGCGTGATCGCCCGACTGGCCGACCGCGTCTGCGTGATGAAGGACGGCGGCTATGTCGAGGAGGGCCCGGTGGCGCGTGTGTTCGCGGCGCCCGCGACCGCCTACACACGCGCCCTGCTGGACGCGGTCCCGCGGCTCGACCGCGCTGACCGCGGCGGGCGACCGACGCGCGCGGCGGTCGCGCCCGCGGCGCAGGTCGTGCTCGAGGCGCGCGACCTCCCCGTCCGTTTCCCGCTGCCCAGGCCGCTGTTCGCCCAGGCCGCCTGGCAACGCGCCGTCGACGGCGTCGTCCTGCAGGTGCGCGCCGGGGAAACCCTCGGCGTGGTGGGCGAGAGCGGCTCGGGCAAGTCGAACTTGGCGCGCGCAGTCCTGCGGCTGGTCCCGGCCAGCGCCGGCCAGGTGCTGGTCATGGGCCGCGACCTCGCCGCGCTCGACCGCAAGGCGATGCGCTCGGCGCGGCGCGACCTGCAGATCGTCTTCCAGGATCCCCTGGCCAGCCTCGATCCGCGGATGACCCTCGGCGACTCGATCGCCGAGCCGCTGCGCGCGCATCGTCCCGAGCTGCCGCGCGCCGCCCGGGCGCGCGAAGCCGCGGCCATGATGGCCCGCGTCGGGCTCGACCCCGCGCTGATCAACCGCTACCCGCACGAGCTCTCCGGCGGGCAGAACCAGCGGGCGGGGATCGCCCGGGCCATGATCCTGCGGCCGCGGCTAATCATCGCCGACGAGGCGGTCTCGGCGCTCGACGTCTCGGTCCGCGCCCAGGTTATCGACCTGTTGATCACCCTGCAGGCGGAGATGGGGCTGGCGATGATGTTCATCAGCCACGACCTCGCCGTGGTGCGCGAGGTCAGCCACCGCGTCCTGGTGCTGTACCGCGGCCGGGTGGTCGAGCTCGCCGACGCCGAGCGGCTCTACGCCGAACCGCGGCACCCCTACACCCGCGCCCTGCTCTCGGCCGCGCCGATCCCCGACCCGGCGGTGGAGCGCACGCGCGAGCGGGTGAAGATTGCGGAACAAGGGGCGGCGGGCGCGCTGAGGGAGGTCGCGCCGGGACATTGGGTTGCGGTCTGAAACCGCGCGGACGCTCACCCTGGCGCCTGATAGGACGTTCGTGAGCCGCTCATTGCGATTATCCGCCTGGGCCACTAGGTTGCCGGCCTCTTTTCGTTCCGGCTCCTTTTCCAGATGACACTGACCTTCGACGACATCCTCGCCGCCCAAGCGCGGTTGAAGGGTCATATCGAGCGCACGCCCTGTCGCCCGTCGAGGACGTTGTCGGAGATTACCGGCGCCGAAGTCTGGGTGAAGTTCGAGAACCTGCAGTTCACGGCCGCCTACAAGGAGCGCGGCGCGCTGAACAAGCTGCTGCAGCTCACCGAGGCGGAGAAGAAGCGCGGCGTCATCGCCGCCTCGGCCGGCAACCACAGCCAGGGCCTGGCCTACCACGCCGCGCGCCTGGGCATTCCGGTGACCATCGTCATGCCGCGCGGCACGCCGTTCGTGAAGGTGCAGCAGACCCGCAACCACGGCGCCGAGGTGGTGCTGGACGGCGAAGGCTATGACGAGGCCTCGGCCTTCGCCCGCAGGCTCTGCGCCGAGCGCGACCTGGTGTTCGTCCATCCGTTCGACGACCTCGACGTCATGGCCGGCCAGGGCACGGTGGCCCTGGAGATGCTGGAGGACGTGCCGGACCTGGAAGTCCTGCCGGTTCCGATCGGCGGCGGCGGCCTGATCTCCGGCATGGCTACCGCCGCCAAGCACATCCGCCCCGAGATCCGCGTGGTGGGCCTGGAGCCCGCCATGTACCCGTCGTTCACCGCCAAGATGCGCGGCGTGAACGCCGGGGCCGGCATCGGCGGGGCGACCATCGCCGAGGGCATCGCGGTCAAGCAGGTGGGCGACCTCACCTACGCCATCGCCCGACCGCTGATCGACGACGTGCTGCTGGTCGAGGAGCCGTTCTTCGAGCGCGCGGTCGCCCTCTACTGCAATGTCGAGAAGAGCGTGGCCGAGGGCGCCGGCGCGGGATCGCTGGCGGCGCTGCTGGCCTATCCCGAGCGGTTCCGCGGCAAGAAGTGCGGCCTGGTGATCACCGGCGGCAACATCGACACCCGCCTGCTCGCCTCGGTGCTGACCCGCGAGCTGGTGCGGGACGGGCGGCTGGTCTCGCTGCGCATCGTCGGCGACGACCGGCCGGGCCTGCTGGCCACCGTCTCGGCGATCATCGGCAACCTGGGGGCCAACATCGTCGAGGTCGCGCACAACCGCCTGGCGCTGGACGTGCCGGCCAAGGGCGCGGAGTTCGACATCATGATCGAGACGCGCGACGCCCAGCACACGCAGGAGGTCATGGACGCGCTTCGCCAGCACGGCTACCCGCCGCGGGCGGTCTGAGCCATGCGCAGACGCGCCTTCCTCGCCGCCGCGGGCGCCCTGGCGCTCGCCGCCTGCCACCGCACCAAGGCCCTGCCGGACCAGGGCGACAAGGCGAAAGCCTTCCTGGCCAGGAGCGCCAAGGAGCCGGGCGTCCACGTCCTGCCCGACGGGCTGCAGTTCAAGGTGGTCCGCTCCGGGTCGCCCGAAGGCCTGCGCCCGCAGCTCGGCGACGAGGTGAAGGTCAACTACGAGGGCAAGCTGGTCGACGGCACGGTCTTCGACTCCAGCTACCAGCGCGGCACGCCCGCGGCCATGCCGCTGCGGGGGCTGATCAAGGGCTGGCAGGAGGCGCTGCAGCTGATGCGCCCGGGCGACGAGTGGATTCTCTACGTCCCGCCGGCCCTGGGCTACGGCGACGAGGGCGCGGGCGGCGTGATCCCGCCGAACGCGGCGCTGATCTTCCGCATCGAGCTGCTCGGGGTGCTGCCGGCCGATGGGCGCGTGCAGCAGGGGTGAGCCTTCCGTCCCCTTCATGGCAGGGCTATCGCATATGGGCGAGGAGGGAGAGAAGGAAGTCGTCGTCCC
>CBJNAS010000112.1:0-8831 GCA_966434565.1 uncultured Phenylobacterium sp. | reverse complement strand
GGGGTAGGAGGGTGTCCGAAGTATGTGGCGTGCGGTTGTTGCGAGCAGCTTTGTCGGAGTGCGCAAACGTGTGGGGGATCGCCTGCGACGTCTCGGTCGTGACCCATGCCGGCCCTGCGCAGGATCTCGGCGGAGGCGCGCGGCCCCTGACCCCCCCGGCCGCCGCGCAGGTGCGTGTCTCAGGCGAGGTCGCGCCCTTGATCGCGGCCGCCGCCGCGAAACGCGACCTGAGCCCGCAGCTTCTCGCCGCCGTGGCCTGGCAGGAGTCGCACGGCCGTTCTGACGCCGTCTCGCTCAAGGGCGCGCAGGGGGTGATGCAGCTCATGCCGGCCACCGCGCGCGCGCTCGGAGTCGACGCCCGTGACCCGCGCCAGAACATCGACGGCGGCGCGGCCTATCTGGCGCAACTGCTGCAGCGGTTCGACGGCGATCTGGTCAAGGCGCTGGCGGCCTACAACGCAGGGTCCGGCGCGGTGGAGCGGTTCGGCGGGCCGCCGCCCTACGCCGAGACCACCCGATACGTGCAGGGCGTGCTGACGACTCTGGCCGCGGACGCGCGGCCATGAGCGCTCGGCGGCGTCTTCACGGTCTGGCGGCCTCCTTGGGCCTGGCGGCGGCCTCGCCGGCCTTCGCCCAGGGCACCGACCCCGCCGGCTCCTCTCCGCTGATCCGCGCGCTGGGATGGGTGCAGGACACCCTGCTCGGCAACCTGGCGACCTCGGCCGCAGTGATCGCGGTGGCGGCGGTGGGTTTTCTGATGCTCACGGGGCGGATCGACTGGCGCCGCGGGCTGACGGTGGTCATCGGCTGCTTCGTCATCTTCGGCGCGGTGGCGATCGTGGCGGGGATCCGCAGCGTGGCCGCGGGGCTCGGCTGACATGACGCGGCTCGTCAGCGATCCCGTCTTTTCGGCCCTGACCCGCCCGCAGATGATCGCCGGCGTCACCTACTCCTTCGCGGTCTTCAACCTGATCGTGACGCTGGAGGCTTTCCTGATCACCCGCTCGGCTTGGCCGGTCCCGGCGGCGGCGCTGATCCACGCCATCGGCTATCTGGGCTCGCGGCGCGAGCCTCGCTTCTTTGACCTGTGGCTCACCCGCCTCAGATGCGCGCCCGACCTGCCGAACGCCTGGTTCTGGCAGGCGAACTCCTATCGCCCATGATCGGCGGGTTCTTCACCAACCGCGCCGCCAAGGTGCTCGCGCCCCGCGAGACGCCGGTTGGCGACCGCCTCCCCTATACGGGGCACGTCGACCCGGTGACCCTGGCGACCACCGACGGGCTGCTGATGCAGACTTTGCGCTTGCGCGGCCTGCCGTTCGAGACCGCCGGCGACGACGAGCTGAACTACCGCAAGTCGGTGCGCGAGACCCTGCTGCGCAGCATCGCCGACGCCCGCACCGTGATCTATCATCATGTGATCCGCCGGCGCGTCACTCCCGCCTTCCCAGAGCCGCCGGACACGCCGTTCTGCCGGCGCCTCGACGAACGCTGGCAGGCCCAGCTCTCCGAGCGCAGGCTCTACGTCAACGAGCTGTTCGTGACTTTGGCGAGGCGGCCACTGCCTGGCGGCGTGGGCCTGCTGGAGCGGCTCCTGCGCGGCGGGTCGCAGCGCGACGGCGACCTCCAGGCCGAGCTCCGCCAGCTGCGGGCGGCGCGCGAGGCGATGGAGGCGGCGCTAGCGCCCTATGGCGCGCGCACGCTCGGACTCTACGAAGGCCCCACGGGCCTGGCCTCCGAGCCGGCCGAGTTTCTGTCCCTGCTGCTGAACGGCGAGGGACGCCCGGTCCTGGCGCCGACCGGCCGGCTGGGCGAGGCGCTCGCCACACGGCGGCTCAGCTTCGGCCTGGACGCGCTCGAGCTCTCCGGCGACGTGGCGCCCAGCTTCGCCGCCATGGTCGCGCTGAAGGATTACCCGGCGCGCTCATCGCCGGGCATACTAGACGGCGTGCTCAGGCTGCCGACCGAGCTCGTCCTCACCGAGACCTTCGGCTACGTCGACCGGCAGGCGGGGCTGGACCGGATGGGGCTGGCGCTGCGGCGGCTGCGCGCCGCCGACGACGCGGCCTTCAGCCTGAGGTCCGAGCTCGCCCACGCCAGAGACGAAGCGGCCTCGGGACGCCTGTCGTTCGGCGAGCACCACCTGACGGTGCTGGTGCGGGCCGACGGCCTCGACGAGCTGGACGCCGCGGTGGCCGAGGTGCGCTCGACGCTCGGCGAGGCCGGCGCGATCTGCGTGCGCGAGGACGTCAACCTAGAGCCCGCCTTCTGGGCGCAGTTCCCCGGCAACCTGAGGTTCATCGCCCGCAAGAGCCTGATCTCGACCGCCAACTTCGCCAGCCTGGCCAGCTTCCATAACCAGCCTAACGGGCGGACCGACGACCTGCACTGGGGCGCCCCCGTGACCCTGCTCGAGACCACCTCCTTCGGCCCCTACGCCTTCAACTTCCACGCTGAGGACCTGGGCAACTTCACGGTCATCGGCCCAAGCGGATCGGGCAAGACGGTGCTGCTGACGTTCCTGCTCTCCTCCGCCGACCGCTTCCGGCCGCAGATCGCCTACTTCGACAAGGACCGCGGCGCGGAGCCCTACATCCGCGCAGTGGGCGGCCGATACGAGGCGCTTTCGCCGGGGGTCCCGTCCGGCTTCAATCCCCTGGCTTTGCCCGACACCCCCGCCAACCGCGCCTTCCTGGTCGAGTGGCTGGAGCGGCTGCTGGCCGGCGACGGCGCGCCGCTGGGGCCCGAGGAGCGCGCCACCGTCGCCGACGCCGTCGACGCGAGCTACGGCCAGCCCGCGCGGCACCGGCGGCTGCGCTACCTGAACGAGCTGTTCCGCGGCGGCCGGCGACCGTCCGCGGGCGATCTCGCCGCGCGGCTCAGCGCCTGGTGCGAGGGCGGCGAGCACGCCTGGCTGTTCGACAACGAGGCCGACGAGCTGGACCTGCGCCAGCGCGTCCTGGGCTTCGACATGACCAAGCTGCTGGACATGCCGGCGGTGCGCACGCCGGCGATGATGTACCTGTTCCACCGGGTCGAGCAGCGGCTGGACGGCGCGCCGGCCATCATCGTGATCGACGAAGGCTGGAAGGCGCTGGACGACGAGGTCTTCGTCCGGCGGGTGCGCGATTGGGAGAAGACCATCCGCAAGCGCAACGGGGTGGTGGGCTTCTGCACCCAGAACGCCGGCGACGCCCTCGACAGCCGCATCGCCTCGGCCATCATCGAGCAGTCGGCGACGCAGATCTTCTTCCCCAATCCGAAGGCGCGGGCGAGCGACTATGTCGACGGCTTCGGCCTCACCGAGCACGAGTTCGAGCTGGTGCGGACCCTGCCGGACACCCTGCGCTGCTTCCTGGTCAAGCAGGCGGACCACAGCATCGTGGCCCGGCTCGACCTCAAGGACCTCGAGGAGGAGCTGAAGGTCCTGGCGGGCGATGAGCGTTCGGTGCGCCAGCTTGACCGGCTGCGAGCCCAGTACGGCGACGCGCCGGAAGCCTGGCTCGAGCCTTTCATCCGCGGCCAGGGGGCGGCGGCGTGAGCGAGGCCTGCCCGGCGCTGCTCGACGAGGGGTTGGTCCGCAGCGTGCTGGGGACCGTCGACTGCCAGACGCGCGTCTTCGCGGAAGGCGGCTATCAGGCCCTGGCCGGCGCGGTCTCGCCGTTCCAGACCGTGCTCACCCTTCTGCTTACCATCTATGTGGCGGTGTGGGGCTACCGGCTGCTGTTCGGCTCCGCCGGCGCGAGGCTCGGCGACGCCGCCGGCGTGGCGCTGAAGATCGGCGCCGTCCTGGTGTTGGCGACCAACTGGAGCGCCTTCCAGACCCTGGTGTTCGACGTGGCGGCCAAGGCGCCGCTCGACGTCGCGACCGCCGTCGTCCGCCCGCTCGCCTCCGGGGACTCGGCGCTCGCCGCCAGTCCGGTGACCGGGCTGCAGCTGGCTTATGACGAGCTGCGCGAAGACCAGCGCGCCTTCGCCCGCCAGGCGAACCGGCCCGCTGCGGCGGAGACCCCAGTCGCACCCCAGGCGCCGAAAGGCGCCGCCGAGGCGTCGGACGAGGCCTCCGCCGCCCGCGCCCTGGGCCTTGCAGCGCAGAGCCTCATAGCCTTCACGGTCGGTCCCGCGGCCGCCGCCAGCCTGATCATCGGGGTGTTGACCGCGACCGGGCCGGTGTTCGTCGCCCTGTTCCTGTTCTGGGAGACACGCGGCCTCTTCGTGGGCTGGCTGCGGGCGCTCGCCGCGGCGGCCTTCGCGCCGATGGGCGTGTGGATCGTGGCGACTATCGCGCTCGCCGCCCTGGAGCCCTGGCTCACCACGCTCGCCCAGCAGCGGGACGCCGAGGCGCTGGAACCCTCCGCTGCCCTCACGGCCGCGACGCTCGCGCTGGTGTTCAGCTTCGCCGAGCTCGCCGTCGTCGCCGCCCTCGCGGTCGCGGCGCTCGGCCTGCGGCTGCCCGACCGCGCGCGGCGCGCGCCCTCCGCCGCCGAGCCGCAGGAGCGGCCGGCGCCCTCGCGCCTGCAGGCGCCGGAGCTGACCCGCGCCCAGGCGCTCAGCGAGACCCTGCGCACCCTCGACATCCGGCGCGCCAGCCGGATCGAGGAGCGCCGCCTGTCGCTCGCCACGCCGGCGGGCGCGCTGGCTGGGGGAGAGCGGCTCGGCGACGCCTTCCGCCGCGCAAGCCCCCGTCCCCGGAGGACCAGATGAGAGGCCCGGCCGCAGCTCTGACGGGACTGCTGCTGAGCGCCGGCCTGCTGGCCCTGCCCGTGCAGGCGGCCGAGCCGCGGCGCACGCCCGGCGAGCCGCGCATCGCCGAGGTCGCCTATGACCCCGGCGTGGTGATCGAGCTGACCGGCGTGCTGGGCTACCAGATGTTGCTCCAGTTCGACCCGGGCGAGCACATCGACAATGTCGCCATCGGCGACGCGCTCGGCTGGCAGGTGATGCCCAACCACCGGGCGAACCTGCTGTTCCTCAAACCGATGCAGCGGCTGAAGCCGACCAATATGACGGTGATCACCAACCAGCGGCGCTACCTCTTCCGCCTCTCGGTCCACGCCACGGGCGGGCGGGAGGCGCCGATCTATGCGGTTCGCTTCCTTTATCCGCAGCCGCCGGCGCAGGCCGGCGCCACGGCGCCCCCCGGCGCGCCCCCGATCGCCGACGTCAACCACGCCTACAGCTATGAGGGCGCGGCGAAGCTTCTGCCGGCGCGCGTCTTCGACGACGGCAAGCAGACCTACTTCCAGTTCCGCGACAGCGAGGAATATCCGGCGGTCTTCGCGCTAGACGGCGACGGGGCCGAGGCGGTGGTCAATTCGTCGATCCGCGACGGCTATCTCGTGGTGGACCGCGTCTCACCGGGCTTCCTCCTGCGCCGCGGCGGCGACACCCTACGGCTGTTCAACGACGGCTATCGCGAGCCTGGGCCCGGCCCGCTCAGCCCGACGCCGCGTCCCCAGAAGCCGAGCGGATGGCTGCACAGATGAGCCGCCCCCCCCTGCCCCCCCATGACCCCAGCCCTGTGTTCCGCGCCAGCGGCGCCCCTCTGCAGGTCCGCCGCTCGCGCTCGCCCTGGACCCCGCTGCTAGCGCTCGCCGGCGCTGGCCTCATCGGCTTGGCGGTGTTCAATTCTCTGAGCCAGGCGCGCGAGGCCCGCCACCGGCACGCCCCCACGCGCATGTCCTCTTTCGCCGCCGCGCCGAAGCCTACCGCCCCGGCGGCGAGTATGGCCGGCCGGCCCGCGGCCGTGGTGACGCCGCCGCCAGGGCCTGCCACCGCGCCCGCGACCGCCGACGAGACGGTCCGGCTGCGCGCCCCGGTGATGGTGGTGGACTACAGTGCCGTCGGACCGGACGCCGCCCCCCCAGCGGCTGTCGCCAGTGCGGCCGAAGACGACAAGCTCTCGCCGGAGGAGCGGTTCGCGCAGAAGGTCTCTGGCGGCCGGGCGCCAGGCGCCTCCGCCCACATGCTGCACGACTTGGCGCGGGTGGCGCCGCAGGGGACGGTGATCCCTGCGGTGCTGGAGACGGCCATCGACTCCGATCTGCCGGGCTCGGTGCGCGCGGTGGTGAGCCGCGACGTGCGCGGGTTCGACGGGACCCTGGTGCTGATCCCGCAGGGCTCGAAGCTGATCGGGCAATACCGCAGCGGGGTGGCGCTAGGACAGAGGCGCGCCTTCGTGGTCTGGTCGCGCATCATCACCCCGGCCGGAGCCTCGGTGGACCTAGGCTCGCCCGCCACCGACCGGCTGGGCCGCGGCGGCCTCGCCGGCGAGACCGACAGCCACTTCTTCCAGCGCTTCGGCTCGGCCATGCTGCTCTCGGTCCTGAACGCCGGCCTCGAGGCCGCCGCGCGCAGCGTAGGCGGGGACAGCGGGACCGCCCTGATCATCAACTCGCCCCAGGCGGCGGACAACGTCGCCGCCATCGCCCTGCAGAAGCACATCGACATCTCGGTGACGATCCGCGTGCCGCAGGGCACGCCGCTGCAGGTGTTCGTCGCCCGCGACCTGGACTTCACCGAGGTGGCCTCGCGCGCGCCATGAGCTCCGCGGTCTATCTGGCGTCCTACCTCGCGCCGCTCGCGCCCTGGCTGGGGCGGCCCGGGGTGTCGGACGTCCTGGTGAACCGCCCCGGCGAGGTCTGGATCGAGGACGCCCGCGAAGGCATGATCCGGCTGGAGGCGCCTGAGCTGACGGAGCTCGCCCTTCTGCGCCTCGCCCGACAGATCGCCGCGGCGGCGCACCAGGCGGTGAACCGCGAGCAGCCCCTGCTCTCGGCGAGTCTTCCCGACGGCGGTCGCGTGCAGGTGGTCCTGCCGCCGGCGGCGCGCGAGGGCGTGGCGCTGGCGATCCGTAACCACGCCATCGAGGACCTGTCGCTTGAGGACCTGGCGCGGCGGGGCATGTTCTCGGGGGGCGGCGCCGGCGCTCGCGACCGGCGGGCCGAGGATCGGGGGCTCGCGGAGATGCGCCAGGCGGGCGATCTCGCCGGCCTGCTGCGGCAGGCGGTGCGCCTGCGCCGCACCATCGTGATCAGCGGCGGGACCTCGACCGGCAAGACCACCTTGCTGGGCGCGCTGCTGCGCGAGGCCGATGCGGACGAGCGCCTGATCCTCATCGAGGACGCGCCGGAGATCCAGCTGCGCCACGCCAACGCCGTGAGCCTGGTGGCGGTGCGCGGCGAGCAGGGCGAGGCCCGGGTCGACGCGGACGACTTGCTGCGCGCCGCCCTGCGCATGCGGCCCGATCGCATCTTGCTGGGGGAGCTGCGCGGGGCCGAGGCCTTCGCCTTCCTGCGGGCGGTGAACAGCGGCCACCCCGGATCAATCACCACGGTGCACGCCGAGAGCCCTGCCGGCGCGATCGACCAAATCGCCCTTCTGGCTATGAGCTCCGGCCTCGACCTGGGCTGGGGCCGCGTTCAGGCCTATGTGCGGCGCGCGATCGAGATCGTCGTCCAGCTGGAGCGGACCCGCGACGGGGTGCGGCGCATCGCCGAGGTTCGGCTCCCGGGCGACGGCGATACGCCGGGCTGACGCCGGTCAGGCGCCGGGCACGGCCAGGCCGCGGGCGGCCGCATCAATGCTCTTGCGCTCGGCGGAGCCCGGCGCGAAGGCGGCCAGCGCCTGCTTATAGGCAGACGCCGCCTGGTCCGGCTGTCCCAGAACCATGCGCGAGCGCATCAGCCGCACCCATCCATCGGGGTCCTTCGGATTGGCCTTCAGCCTTGCCGCGAGGCCGTCGACCATGCCGGCGATCATGGCCTGCTGGTCTGCGGGTGGCATGTTCGACGCCGCGTCGACCTGGGCCTTGCTCGGGCCGGGCGCGGGCGGCCCGAGCTCGGCGTTGACGTCGACGCCGCGCTGGGCGGCGACGCGCTGCACGAACTCGCGGACCTCGGCGCGCCAGGGCGCGTCGGCCGGCGCGCTCTTCAGAAGGGCGAGCCAGTCGGACATCGCGCCAGCGTGGTCCCCCTGCTGGTCCTTGTAGAGAGCCAGGAAATAGCGGGCGCGCGGATCGCCGGGGTCGGCGGCCAGCGCCTGCTGGAAGGCCCCGCGCGCCTGCGCCGTGACCGTGCCGTCGCCGGCCCGCGTCAGCGCCTCGCCCTCCGCCGACAGGTACTCCGCGTTGCCGGGGGAGAGCGCCGCTGCGCGGCCGTAGGCGGTGGCCGCCTCGGCGTTGCGGCCGGTTTGCATGTAGGACCAGGCCAGCATCCGCCAGCCCTCCGGGTCGCCCGGGTTGCGCGCCATCTGCGCCTCCAGCTGGGCGATGAGGGCGGCGACGTCGCCATGACCAGGGACCTGGGCGGCGGCCTGCGGCGTGGCGGCGGGCGCGGCCGCGAGGTCCGGGCGCCCGAGCCGGCCGTAGAGCAGGGTCGCAGCGAGCGCCACCCCGGCGGCGACGCCGATCGCGGCGATCGCCAGCTTGCGCTCCCCGAGTTTGCGCTCCGCGGGCTGGGGCGCCGGGCCCTCGGCGAGCGCCCGGCGCATGATCTCGGCCTTCAGCGGCTCGACCTCGTCCGCCGTGAGCGCTCCCGTGCACGCCTGGGCCTCCACGTCGCGTAGCTGCTGTTTCAGCAGCTCCAGGTTGGCGTCCGCGCCCGCGCCGTCCAACCCGCGCGGCCTGAGCAGGGGCACGGCGAGGCCGACGCAGGCCACCGCGATCATCAGCGTCAGCACGGTCCAGGCGATCATGCGGGGTCATTCTTTCCCAAGAGGTCGGCGGCGCGGCGGCGCTCCTCCTCGCTCAGCGCGGCGGGCGCGCCACGGCGCTCGGCCAGGTAGCGGGTTACCCCGGAGCCACAGCCAAACAAGAACAGCCCCAGCGCGAT
>CBJNAS010000111.1:0-8880 GCA_966434565.1 uncultured Phenylobacterium sp. | reverse complement strand
AGCGCGGTGACGAAGCGGGCGTCGGCCGGGCTGACGGCGAGCAGGTCCTTCTGCTGGCCCAGGGTGTTGGCGAGGATGAAGTCCGGCGGGACGACGCCCGCGCCGGCGTCGCGGCGGATGCGGTCGGTCTCGGCGTCGAGCGCGCGCGCCATCTCGTGCAGGCGCGCGACATAGGCTTCGGCGTCGGCGGGGCTGCGGACCTGGTGCTGGCTGTCGAGGAACTCCGGCGTGGAGGAATATTCGCCGGTCTGCTGGTTGACGACATAGGCCGTGGCGCTCTCGTTCATCGCCGAGCCCAGGGTGTTGTCGCCGAAGTCGAAGGGCGCAGCGTCTCGCCCGATGCCGAGCGCATAGGCGGTGACGTCGCGGTGCAGCCTCGCCGCCGGCGACAGCCCGGCGTCCGGAAAGGCCGCCAGCGCCTTCAGCCCGTCGACGCAGAGCGCGCGGTCCGCCTCGACCGCCGCCCAGGACCGGTCGTTCAGCCGCGCCTTCAGGGCCGCCCGCGGGCCCTGGTCCAGGCCCAGGCTGGTGGCGGTCTCCGGCCATTTGGCGAGCAGCCGCTCGGCCAGGCCGTCCAGCCAGTGGGCGAGGGCCGCGTCGGCCGGGATCGCAGGCGAGGCGGGCTCAGCAGTCGCACGGCCCGCGCTTCCCATGACCGCCGCGGCGGCGGCCGTGAACAGCAGCTGTCTGCGATCCAGCATCCGGCGACTCTCCTGCGCTGTAACAGGAGGCGTAACAGAATCCGGCCGGTGGAGGGAAGCCGCCGGCGCGATCAGAGGGCGCGAAGCTCACCCAGGGTGAAGTGCTCAGGCCGCCGGCGCAGCTCCGCCGGATGGGAGGGGCAGGTGAAGCGCGTCGTCTCGCCCTCGGCGATCTGCGGCCGGAAGCCGAACAGCCGGTCCAGCCCGTCCTCGCCCCACTCCAGCCGCGGATCGCTCCGCAGGCTGTCGCTGGCGATCGCGGAGAGCGTCTGCTGATCGATCAGCAGGCCCGTCGGCACGATCCCATGGAGCAGCATCGCGCGGTAGTCCCGCTGCAGCCGATCGAGCTGGTCGCACATTTTGCGTTCTCCCCGTCTTGCGCGGACTAAATCCCGGGAAGCGGCGCCTTTCGAGCCACAAACGCGTGAAGGGAAATGGGATGGCGGCGGGCGCCGGCTCAGCTCCGCACCAGCTGCGCCGTAATCGGCGCGAAGATCGGCAGCACGCCCATGCGGTTCAGGTGGAAGCGCAGCAGGGTCTCAGGGTGGAAGGGGCAGCCGTTGCCGACGTGCTCGGGGATGTAGTCGATCACCAGGGAGTAGATGTCCATTTTCGGCGAGCCGCCGAAGGCGAACTGGTCGTTCAGGCCGCCGCGCCAATGGCCGCTCTCGGGGAAGACGATGAACTCCCGGGTGAGCGGCATGAAGCTTTCGAGGTCGAGCGGGGTGGCGAGCTCGACGTCGGCGCGGGTGCGGATCACCTGGTCGTAGCGGAAGCCCGACGACAGCTCCCGCCGGAGCTTCATGTCGTTGCAGCGGCGGATGCCGCGGTACATGCGCACGACGTTCTCGATGTTGGTCTCGGGGTAGACGTTGACCGTCAGGTCGAGGTCCATGACGAAATCGCGCCCGACCTGCACTTCGAGATGCCGCAGGCGCCCTTCAGTTTTGCGCGCGATCAGCTCCGCGAGCGCCGCCTCGTCGCTCAGCGGCCCGCCCTGCCAGAAGAAGCAAAAGCAGTCGATCTCGGCCGTGGCCGGCATGGCGCGGACGAAATGGGTGAAGGCATGGCTCTCCAGCCGCTCCGCCCCCGACAGGCATATGGCGATCTGCATCGTCTCGGCCCCCGTTTCCCCGGGGGCACTTTGACAGATTCGCGCGGCCTCTCAGGGCTGTCGAGGCGCCACTCAATGCGCCGCGGTCGAGCCCGGCGGCTGCGGCGCCGCCGGCGTCGGGGGCTCGTCCGGCCTGCGCCGGCGCAGGGCCTCGGTGAAGGAGCGTGCGTCTTCCTCGACCGCTGCGGCGCTCGAGGCCCGGGCGCCGAGCGTCTTGCCGCGCAAGTCCCCGGCGGCGGCCTTGACCTTGGGCGCCTGCTTGGCGGCGAACTGGCGGGTCTTGGACCCGGGCTGGGCCTCGGCGGCCGCGATCGCCGCCGCCGCGGCGGCTAGCGCCTCCACCAGCACCGTGCGGCCGTTCTGGCTGGCGGCGAGGTCGCGAAGCCCGCGCCGCAGAGGCTTGGGCAGCTTCACGCCGGCGAGCCGCTTCGGGACGTTGTTCTTCTTGGCCATCAGAGCACCTTCGAATCTGAGCCTTGAGACACAACACATCCGCGCGCGGACAGTTTCGAGCGCGGGCCCGTGATGTGCCAGCTTGACCGCGGCCAAACGCCCCCTCCGTCTCGCGCCTCGCGGCGCGATCCACCTCCCCCGCTCCCGCGGTGGAGGATCTGGATGCTCCACCGCGACGCGGGGGCGTTCGACGGCATTTGCGCCCGGTATCCGGCCTCGCTAGATTCTTCACCGCTGCGGCGGGCTACGACGACCCATCGGCGCGCCAATTCCGGCCCCGGTTCGGACGGTGGGCCAAAGCGCGTCGCAAGAGCGCTTTCCCGCCGCAGCGCCGCTTTCCCGCCGTCGACACCTTGCGGCCGCCCGGCTACATCGGGCGCGGGGGCTTTGGGGATTCGAGCTTGGGTCGATGGATCTTGGCCGTCGCCGCCTCCGCGGCCGTCTGCGTCCAGGCGCTGGCCGCGCCGGCGCTGGCCGCCGCCCAGCAGCCACGCGCCCAGATCGAAGGCGACCTCGATCCCGCCCTGCGCGCCGCCATCCTGGCCGAGATCGGTGAGACCGACCGGCCGATCGACAACCGCTTCGAGGCCCGCAGGCGCTCGCGCGACGCGGCGCTCGCGGCCATCGCCGTCCTGCGGTCGGAGGGCTACTACGCCTACGAGGTGGAGCCGGCGGTGGGGGAGGGCGACGCCCCGCCGGCCCGGGTTCGGGTCACGCCCGGCCCGCGCTTCGCCATCGTCCAGCCGCAGATCGAATGGGTCGGGACCCCGCCGCCCCAGGCCGACGTGGCGGCCGCGGAGAAGGCGCTGGCGCTCTCGCCGGGCGCCCCGGGCCGGGCCGCCGACGTGCTGGCCGCCGAGGGGCGCATCGTCTCGGTGCTCGAGCAGCACGGCTATGCCGACGCCAAGGCCGAGCCGCGCCAGGTGACGGTGGACCACGCCGCGCGCACGGTGCAGCCCACCTTCCGCATCGCCGCGGGCCCGCTGGTGCGGCTGGGCGACATCGAGCTGGTCGCGCGCGGCCGCACGAACGTGAGCTGGACCCGCAGCATCGTGCCGTGGAAGCGTGGCCAGGCCTACAATCCCGACATCGTCGCCGAGCTGGAGCGCCGGCTGCTGGACGTGGGGGTCTATGACCAGGTGACGGTGGCGCTCGCCCCGTCCGCGAAGACCACCCCCGACGGCCTGCGTCCGGTGGTGGTCAGCCTCTCGGAGCGCAAGCGCCGGACCCTGGAGGTCGGCGCCAGCTACGGCAACGTCGAAGGCGTGGGCCTCGACCTGCGCTGGACCCGCTACAACACCCTACGCCGGGCCGACACGCTCACCCTGTTCGGGCGGGTCTCCAACATCGAGAGCCGGGCGGGGGTGACGCTGGCCCTGCCGGACTGGCGCAAGGCGCGCCAGACGCTGACGCTCGACGGGGAGGCCTACCGCGACAACACGCCGGCCTATGACCAGGCGGGCTTCACCGCCCGCGCCGACGTGCAGCGGCGCTACGGCAAGACCTCCTACGTCACCATGGGCGTCTCCACCGACATCAGCCGCACCCGGCAGCTGGAAGTGGGCACGCTCAACACCCTGGGCGAAAACGTCGTCACCTTCGCCACCCTGGGCAACCTGTATCTGGATCGGTCGGACGATGCGCTCGACCCGCATCGCGGCTGGCGCGTCAACCTGAGGGTGGAGCCGACGCTCGCCATCGGCCGCTCGACGCTGCCCTATCTGCGGGTCCAGGCGCAGACGACGGGCTACCTGCCGCTCGGCCGCGCCGCCAACACGGTGCTGGCGGGCCGCGTCAACGTGGGCAGCATCCTGAACGGCGCCTCGGTGGGCGACATTCCCGCCCCGCAGCGCTTCTATGCCGGCGGCGGCGGCTCGGTGCGCGGCTTCGGCTACCAGGCGGTGGGCCCGCACTTTACGGACAACACGCCGCAAGGCGGCCTGTCGCTGTTCGAGAGCTCGCTGGAAGTCCGCCGGCGATTGACCGAGACCTGGGGCCTGGTGGGCTTCGTCGACGCCGGCGCGGTGGGCGTGAGGCAGAATCCCGACCTCACGCACCTGAGCGTCGGCGCGGGGCTCGGGGTGCGCTACAACCTGAGTTTCGGACCGATCCGGGTGGACCTCGCAACCCCGGTGAGCAACCGCCGCGGCGCCTCGCCCCTCCAGATCTACGTCAGTATCGGACAGAGCTTTTGAGCGAGGAGCCGGACACCACCGCAGCGCCGGAGGAGCCGAAGAAGGCGGCCGGTCATCGCCAGCCGATCCTGGCCAAGGCGATCGTGGCGACCTGCCTGGCGTTGGTCGCCGTCGTCTCCGCCCTGCTGCTGGGCGCGCGCTACGGCGCGCTGACGCCCCAGGGCCGCCACTGGATCGAAGCGCGCGCCGACGGGCTGAAGCTCGGCAGCCTCGGACAGCTGCGGATCGAGGGCCTCTCCGGCGACGTCTGGCGGGACTTCGGCGTGCGGCGGCTCACCATCGCCGACGACCAGGGGGTCTGGCTGCAAGCGGACGACCTGCGGATGCGCTGGCGCTTCGGCGAGCTCTTCATCCGCCGGTTCCACGCCGACCGCATCGACATCGGCGCCTTGCGGCTGATCCGCCGTCCGGCGCTCAAGTCCGAAGGCGGCCCCTCGGGCGAGATGCCGGTCTCCGTCTACATCGACGAGGCGCAGGCCCGGGTGGAGCTGCTGCCCGCCTTCAGCAACCAGCGCGGGCTCTACGACCTCGGCCTCAACCTCATCGTCCGCCGGCGCGGCGGCGAGCGCGGCGTGGTGCGGGCGACGAGTCTGACCAGCCCGGGCGACCACCTGAACCTGCAGTTCGATATCTCCCCGCGACGGGAAGGTGGGGACGATCCGCGGCAGGTCGGGACGCAGGGCGGCGCTCTCGCCTCCACGCTCGGCCTCCCCGCCGACCAGCCCTTCCTGGTGCGGGTGCAGGCGGACGGCAGGACCTCGGCTGGGCGGTTCACCGCGGTCGCGATCTCCGGGGCCCAGCGGCCGGTCGAGGCCGCCGGCGCCTGGTCGCCTCAGGGTGGCCGGGCCAGCGGGCGCGTGCTGCTCTCGGCCTCCACCCTCACGCGCGACTACGCCCGGCGCTTCGGCCCAGAGGCGCGCTTCGCCGGGACTGGTCGCCAGGCAAGCGGCGATCTCTACGCCCTCGACCTGCAGGCGTCGGCGGAGAACCTGGCCGTCGCCGCCCGCGGCCTGGGCGACCTCGGGGCCCGCAAGCTCGGGCCGAAAGGCCTGGCGGTGTCCGCGTCCAGCCAGGCGCTGTCGCGCATCACCGGCGGCCCGCAGATGGGCGCGGCCCGGCTCACAGGGGTGCTGAGTGGAACGGCCGAGGCCTGGCGCTTCGCGGGCGGCGGGACGGTGGAGAAGCTGGCGCTCGGCGACTACGGCCTGGACAAGGTCTCCGGCCCTCTGGAGCTGGCGTCGGATCCAAAGAAGGGCGCCACCGTCAAGGCGAGCCTCGCCGCCCGCGGCGGTCGCGGCGCGGGCTGGATCTCGGCGATGCTGGGCGGCGCGCCGCGGGCTGGGCTCGAGGCCACGCGCCTGCCCGACGGGCGGCTGTCGCTGAAGAGCCTGGAGGTCGCCGGCGCGGGCCTGAAACTGCAGGCGAGCGGCGGGCGCGGCCTGCTGGGCGGGCTCTCGTTCAAGGGCTTGGCGGAGGTTTCCAACCTCGCCGCCGCCCATGCGGGCGCCAGCGGCCTGATGCGCGTGAGCTGGCAGGCCGGCCAGGGCCATGCCGGCGAGCCCTGGGCGCTGAAGCTCGACGCGGCGGGCGACAGGTTCGCCACCGGCTATCCCGAGCTCGACCGCCTGTTGGGCGCCAAGCCGCGGCTATCGGGCCAGGGCGAGGTGAAGGGCCGCCGCTTCTCCTTGGCCAAGGGCGAGCTCGCCGGGGCCGCGCTGAAGGCGGCGAGCTCCGGGGTCTGGGGCGAGGACGGCAAGCTCGCGTTCAAGCTCGACTGGAGCGCCGAGGGCCCGTTTCACGCCGGCCCCGTGGAGATCACCGGCCACGCCGCCGGAAACGGGGCGCTGACCGGCACGCCAGGCGCGCCGCGGGCAGACCTGCTGGCCGACATCGCTGCGGTCGATCTGCCGCAGCTTCCCCTGAAGAGCGCCCACCTGACCCTGAGCTTCCTGCGCAAGCCGGACGGCTCCAGCGGCATGATCGCGGCCACCGCGGACAGCGCCTACGGTCCGGCCCGGGCGCGCGCCGATTTCGCCTTTCCCGAAGGGGGCCTGGACCTTTCCGGTGTGTCAGTGGACGCTGGCGGGCTGAAGGCCGACGGCTCGCTCTCGCTGCGCAAGAACGCGCCATCCGCCGCCAATCTCACGGTCGCCGTGGAGCGCGGGGCCTTCCTGGAGATGGGCAAGGTCGCGGGCCTGGTGAAGATCGTCGATGCGCCGGCCGGCCCCCGGGCGCAGATCAGCCTCGCGGCCGAGAACGCACGCACGCCGGGCTCCACCACCACGCTCACGGCCGCCAAGCTCACGGCGGAAGGTCCGCTCGCCCATCTGCCCTATGCGCTGGACGCCCAGGGCGTGGCGAGCGCGGGCAAGTTCGCCGCCGACGGCCGCGGCGTCTTCTCCCAGGCCTCCCCGGGCTACGCCGCCACCTTCGAGGGCTCCGGGCGGCTCGGCGCGCGGGCCCTGCGCACGACCGAGACGGCCAGCTTCCGCTTCGGCGGCCCGGAGCGCAGCGCGCGGCTGCGGCTCGCCGCGGCCGAAGGGGGGCGGATCAGCCTGGACGGGGTGCTGACGGACCAGACGGCCGACGTAAAAGCCGAGCTCGCCGGCGTGGGGCTCGACCTGCTGGACGAGGACATGGCCGGGAAGGTGGACGCTACGCTGAGCGTGCAGGGCCGGGGCGGGCGGCTGGACGGCGGGCTGGAGGCCCGGCTCGCGGGCGCGCGCGGCCGCGGCGCGCCGGCCGCCAGCGGCGTCGACAGCCTGGTCCACGGCAAGCTCGCCGGCTCCGCCATCACCCTCGACGCCACGGCGGCCAACGGCCAGGGCCTCAAGGCGAACGCCAGTCTGACCCTGCCGGCCGAGGCCTCCGCCGCGCCCTTCCGCATCGCCGTCGCCCGCAAGGAGGCGCTGCACGGCCGCTTCTTCGCCGACGGCGAGGTGCGTCCGCTTTGGGACCTGCTGGTGGGCGGCGAGCGCAGTTTGTCGGGCCACGTGCAGACGCAGGGGACCCTGGAAGGGTCGCTGGCGACGCCCCAGGCCACCGGCCAGATCTCCGTGGCGAACGGCCGCTTCGACGACGGCGAGACGGGCCTCTCCCTGCGCAATGTCGCCATCCAGGCGGGCTTCGCGCACGACGGCGTCGACGTGACCCAGGCCAATGGCGTCGACGGCCATGGCGGCTCGGTCACGGGCTCCGGGCGCATCAGCCTGGAACGCCAGGGCGTCTCCAGCTTCCGGCTCGACCTGCGCGGTTTTCGCCTGATCGACAACGAGCAGGGGACCGCGAGCGCCACCGGCCAAGCCACCATCAACCGCGCCGCCGATGGCAAGGTGAAGCTCGAAGGCGCGCTGACCATCGAGCGCGCCGACATCGCCCCGGTGATCCGCAGCGGCTCCTCGGTGGCGCCGATGGATGTGGTGGAGAAGAACCTTCCGCCGGAGCTGTTCGCCGCCCAGCGCGGGGCGGCCTCCGCCGCCGACGAGGGCGGCGGCTGGGCGCTGGACGTGGCGCTGCGCGCGCCCGGACGGGTCTATCTGAGGGGCAAGGGGCTGAACGTGGAGCTGTCGCTCGACGCCCATGTCGGCGGCACGACGGCCGAGCCGACACTGACGGGCGTCGCCCATGTGATCCGCGGCGACTACGACTTCGCAGGCAAGCGTTTCCAGTTCGATCCTTCGGGCGTCGTCTATCTGGCGACCCACGCCCGCGACATCCGCCTCGACTTGCGCGCGACGCGCGACGACCCGACGCTGACCGCCGTGGTGAGGATCGCCGGCACGGCCGCGAAGCCCGAGATCACCTTCTCCTCCAGCCCCAGCCTGCCGAGCGACGAGGTGCTGTCCCAGGTGCTGTTCGGAACCTCGGCCTCGCAGCTGTCGCCCATGCAGGCCGCCCAGCTGGCCTCGGCGGTCTCCTCGCTGGCGACCGGCGGCGGCCTCGACGTGATCGGCAACCTGCGCGCCTTCGCCGGCCTCGACCGCCTGGCGCTGGGCGGCGACCAGAGCAGCGGGGTCACCGTCTCGGGCGGCAAGTACATCAACGACCGCGTCTACCTCGAGCTCACCGGCAGCGCCCGCGAGGGCCCGGCGGCCCAGGTGGAGTGGCGCGTGCAGCGCGAGCTGTCGATCATCTCCCGGCTCGGCGCCCAGACCGGTTCGCGCCTGGCCGTCCGCTGGCGGCGGGATTATTGAGGCGCCAGCCGTCCGCCGGCCTTCGCATAGGCCTGGGTCCCCCGCGTGATCACCCGGTCCTCTGGAACGATCGCGGCGATCGGAATGTCGGATGCACGGTCGAGCCGCTCGTAAAGCGAGGCGAAGTCCTGCAGGCTCGCCGCCAGCAGGGCCTCCAGCGACGGGACGACGAAATAGACCTGCTGGAAGTCGTCGATCCGGTAGGGCGTGCGCATCACCCGCTC
>CBJNAS010000110.1:0-8919 GCA_966434565.1 uncultured Phenylobacterium sp. | reverse complement strand
CCCCGGAGTTCTCCGCGACGTTGCCGCCGATCGTGCAGGCGATCTGGCTTGAGGGATCCGGCGCATAATAGAAGCCTTGTTCCTCGACGGCGCGCGTCACAGCGAGGTTGGTCACGCCAGGCTGGACCACGGCGATGCGATCGTCGTAGTCGACCTCCAGGATCCGGTTGAACTTCGCCATTCCAAGCAGCACTGCGTCAGCTAGCGGCAGAGCCCCCCCGGAAAGGCTGGTGCCCGCGCCCCGGGGCACCACCTTGACGCCCTCGGCGTGGCACCAGCGCAAGACCTCGGCGACCTGCTGCGTCGTCTCGGGCAAGACCACGACCATGGGCGGCTGGCGATAGGCGGTGAGCCCGTCGCTCTCGTAGGGGCGCAAACCGTCCGGATGATCGATCACGCCTTCGCCGTCGACGATCTTTCGCAGGGCAGCGACGATTTGCGCCCGACGCGCCAGCACCTGCGCGTCCGGTTGCGGCATGAGGATCGACACGAGAACGCCTTCGCAAACCTATGCTACGCGCGCCGCGCCGAAGACCTTGCGCAGGGACGCGATCAGGAGATCCGCATTATCCATGCCCGGGAAGTGGCCGCCGTGGTGCGCTACCTCGTAGTGGGTGATGTTCCCATACATGCGTTCAAGCCAGCTCTGCGGGGCTGGGGGCGTGAGGTCTGTTGGTGCGAACAGGAACCCAGCCGGGACGCCGACCTTCCGGCCGGCGGGGAATGCGGCCCCAGTCGCCAGGAACATGTAGAGCCACATCGGGGCGACGGATCCGTTCAACCAGTAAAGCATCACATTAGCGAGCAACGCGTCCATCGAGAAGGGCGGATCCTGCGGCGAATCCCCGACAGTCCAACCGTGGAACTTCTCGATGACCCAGGCCGCGAGGGCCAGAGGAGAATCGGTATGGCCATAGGCGAGCGACTGGGGCTTGGTGGCCTGGACAAGTTGGTAGCCGCTCTCCGGCGCCATCATCTCTTGCGCGCGCCGCCAGTAGGCGGCCTCGGCTTCGGGCAGCGGCTCGGCTGCGTCGAACGTCGGAGCAAACCCGGGCGTTGTGATGAGCAATCCCGCCAGCCCCGCCGGATGGTCCAAGGCAAGGCGGGCCGTCACCAGGCTGCCCCAATCGCTGCCGTAAGCCACGTACCGCTCGAACCCGAAAGCCTCGACCATCAGCTTCGACCACAGGGCGGTGATTTCGGCTGGGGACAGGGGCGCGGCGGGCGGCGGCGAAAATCCGTAGCCCGGGAGGCTCGGAACGATGACGGTGAAGGCGTCCTCTGCGCTCCCGCCGTGCTTCTCGGGGTGCGCCAGCTGGTCGATCAGATCGATGAATTCGAGGAAAGAGCCGGGCCAGCCGTGCGTCATGACGAGCGGCAGCGGTCGATCGCCGGACCCCCGCTCGACGATGACGTGGATCGGCTGCCCGTCGACCTCCACCATGCGCTGCTCGAAGGCGTTGATGCGCGCCTCCCAGGCGCGCCAGTCGAACGCGTCCAGCCAAAAGCGCCGCAAGCGCTCAACGTAAGCGATTGGCGTCCCGGTTTGCCAGTCCCGCCCCGCCTGTTCGGTCGGCAAGCGCGCCCGCTCGAGACGCAGGCGCAAGTCCTGCAGCGTCTCCTCGGATGTGGAGACGCGGAATGGCGTTCCTGGCCAGGTCATTCAAGCGAGCTCCACCTCAAGCGCGGTCATATAGCTGCGGTACATCCGGGGCTCCTTGGCGTTCCGAGGCGTATAGAACGGCGACAAGGCCTTCAGGACGCGCGGCATGGTGAGCCAAAAGATCTTGCGGGCGACGGCTTTTTCGCGCCTGCGAGACGCGCGGCGTTCGGCCTCGCTCATCTTCGCCCGATCCTGCGCCATGAGATAACGGCGCACGGATGTCGAGAACTGACCCAACTGTCGCAGTTGGTAAAAGAACCCATAAATTCTCATGAAATAGCCGCCATGGATCTTGGCGAATACGTCATAACAGACCGTGCGGTGCTCATATTCCTCCAGCAAATGCCACTTCCAGAGCCGCACCACCTCGGGCCGGGCGCCTTGGAGCAGGTCTTCGATTTCGTCCAACCAGATCAGCGCAGATGGCGGGCCAAGGGTCTCAAACCCCTCGCAATATGCACAAAGAAACGCAAGCGACTTGGTAGACATGAGCTTGTTGAACTTCGCCTCAAAGTGGCGTTCGAATTCGCTCACGTCATAGCCACGGTTCGGCAATATGGAGTTGAACGCCCCGTGGACCGAATAGTGGTTCGCTTCCTGGCGGATGAACATCTTGGCATCGGCTTTGATCCTGAGTGTTTCGGGATCATCGCCCTTCATCTCGCCAACGGCGCGCGCCATCACCTGGTTGAGGAAGCGTTCCAGGTGCGGAATCCACAACGAGCTCGAATTCATGATCTGGGCGAACTCGGGGATGGCGGACCACTGCGCAGGAGTCTGCGTGAAATCGAGATCGGGTCTGCGGATTTTCATCGCAACGCCTCCAGACCCACCTGATAGCCGCTAGGCGGGCGGCGGCATCGTCCCATGGGACTAACCCGTCTTTGTTCATGACGGAGAATTCCGGCATGGCCGGATGCAGTATAACGCTTTGATTGTGTGTGTGTTTTTGTCGCCAAACGAAAAATTCACGACAGATCGAAGGCCGCCACACCCGCCATGACCGACGACACCCTGCCGCCGTTTTTTCCAGCCGTCAGCCGCAAGAAAATCACCGCCGCCTTCGATGGCGGACGCGTCCGCCTACCCTGAAGCGGCGCTCTTCCGGCACATCGCCAACGCCCTGCAAACCACCGGGCCGTAGACGGCGGGGCCGAAATCGCCCGCTCCGCCCGCCCCTCCCAACCCAAGCCATAACAACCCCCTCCACACCGCCCCAAGAAATCCTCGGGGTGCGACAGGGCATGCTCGCAATCAGGGCAGGTGATGGCATGACGGCGCTCTCGCGCCGTCATGAATAAGACGGGCTAGCCCCATCGAACTGGAAGATACGTTGGGCCCCAGACATTGAAGCCTTCGCCTCGCCGCGGCCTTCCGAGTATCTGAAGGTCTGGAAGTCGTTCGATTAACGTTTGGAATGCGCGCTTGACCTCCATTCGGGCAAGTCCCGCTCCAACGCAGAGATGAATGCCGCCCCCGAACGACGCATGCTTGCGGGCAAGGGCGCGCGGGCGATCGAGGCGAAATTCTTCCGGATGATCGAAGATAGCGGGATTCTGGTTTACTGCGACAATGTTGTACATCGCCTTGGCGCCGGCGGGGATCGTAAGCCCCCCGAGTTCGATATCATGCCGCGCGGACCTGAATTGAGCCAGGACAGGAGGATCGAGCCGGAGGCTTTCGTCGATCGCCGGCTCGATCAGGTTTGGGTCTTGCTTTACCCGCTGCCACAGTTCCGGCCGTTCCAGCAAACGCCACAGCAGATTGCCGAGGAGATTCATCGTCGTCTCGTTCCCACCAAGAATCACGGCGATCATCAGCGAAAGTGAAAGGTGATCCGGTAAGAATTCTTCACCGATTTTGCTGCACATGAAACGTGACACGAAATCATTCGGCAGCTCGTTTCCGACAAGCGCCAAATCCGGTTCAAGGCCGCGGCGCTTCAATTGTTCCCGGCGCTCCGCGATCAGTCCGAAGAGCGGCTCTGCAATTTCGCGCGCTTCCTCGATTTGGCGCTCGGCGCTGAAATCCGGATCATTGAAGATGCCAAAGTAATAATGGTCGGCCCAATGCTTGTATCGGATGTAATCATTCTCCGGGACGCCCAACAGAACACACATGAGGCGCGAGGGCAGCGGCATGGCGAAGAGTTCGAAAAAGTCGCCTTCCAGCTCCGGACGAGCCAGCATCTGATCGATCAGATCGTGAACGATCCGCTCGACAATGGCTTCAATGCGCACAAGTTCGACAGCTGCAAAGGCATGCTGGATGATGCGCCGAACGGCCAGGTGGCTTTCGTCGTCTCGCAACATCGGCGTCATAAGTTCGGCAGGAAGGGTCGTGGGGGCATTTCCCTGCTCGATCGTCCATGCGGTGGTCTCCTTCAACATGACTTGATCGATATATGGCGGATCGTTGACGATGAAGAAATCGAACCGCCCTTTATAATGATTGACTGGGCAGGTCTTGGCAAAATTCGCAAGCGATGTGACAGGATCAGCCTTAGCTGCCTGCGAATAGGGATCGAAGATTGGCGTTGGCGACAGCCCCGGCTCAGCTTTTAGTCCGCTCATTCCATGATTCCTTTGCAGGATAGGACTTCGCCACACCGGCAACGTTGACCATCGGCGCAGGCGATGGGAACGAATTTTGCTGTCCCGGACGGTACACGCATGGTCTCGCCAGACGAACCGGCCGAGCCGACCGCCAGGCCCGCCGCATAGCGGCGGGACGGTGAGGGCATCCTCTAAAGCGCGTGCGCGGGCGAGACGCCTTTAGTCCGTTCGGACGTTACCATCCGGCCTCCGGCCGTGAGCAACTCCCCGCCCTCAACATGAGGTCGCCCGGCTAGGCTGGCGACAGCGCTCACGGGGTGTTCAAGGCGCATGCGGGCAGCCGTCTTTCGCGGCGTGGGCAAGCCGCTCGACATTGTCGATTGTCCCGATCCCGAGCCGGGCGAGCATGAGGTGGTCCTGAAGGTCGGGCGCTGCGGAATCTGCGGCAGCGACTTGCACATGACTGAACCTGGCGGCATGGCCCCCGCGCCGGGCTCGATCATCGGACACGAGTTCAGCGGCGAAGTCGTTGCGCTCGGCAAGAAGGTCAGCAGGCTGCGGTTGGGCGATCGTGTCGCCGCCATGCCGATAACGGGGTGCGGCGCGTGCGCCGCATGCAAGGCCGGCGAGCCCTCGTGGTGCGCCCGCGGGATGAATTTCCTGGCCGGCGGCTATGCGCAGTATGCGCGCGCTGGCGAGGACGGATGTCTGGTCCTTCCGGCCGGCCTGTCGGACGCCGATGGCGCATTGATCGAACCGCTCGCGGTCGCGCTGCACGGCGCGCGCATGGCGCCCGATCTGCGCGGCTCACGGGTGACGATCATCGGAGCCGGTCCGATCGGGCTTGCGGCCACCTATTGGGCGCGGCGCTTTGGCGCCTCGCACGTCGAGGTCGTGGAAAGCAATCCCAGACGCGCGCGGATGGCCTTTACAATGGGGGCCGACGATACCCGCGCGCCGGAGCCGGCCGCCGAGCCCGCCGGCCCGCCCCCTCCCCGGCGGGACGGCTCGGACTATGTATTCGAATGCGTCGGCAAACCCGGGTTGCTGAACGCGTGCCTGTCCCATGTCCGGCCGAAGGGCACGGTCATATCGCTCGGCTTCTGCATGGCGCCGGAATCGTTTGTCGGCGCCTTCGCCGGCATGCGCGAGGTGACGATCAAGTTTCCGACGCTGTATACGGTCGATGACTATCGCACGACACTGGACGCGTTAGGTTCCGGCGCGCTGGAGCCGCGCGTCATGATCACCGACGTGGTTGGACTGGACGCCCTGCCGGAGCGCTTCGAAAGCCTGCGAAAGCCTGGGCGCGACTGCAAGGTGATGATCGACCCATGGAAGGCAGCGCCCGTCGCATCGTGAGGACGTCCGCGCCCGCCCTCCCCCCGCAACACCCGGCCGGTAACGGGTAACGGAGGAGTCGCGAACGCAAGGGCCTCAGGCGAACGGCCGGATGTATTGCTTTGCGAAAGCCTCCATCCAGCGCTTCTTGTCATCAAGGCTTGAGCGGGCGCCGAGCGTCATCATGAACGGGAAGGTCACAGTCGCATCCATGCCCTGGGCATGCAGCCGTTTGAGCTCATCGCTGCTCGCTTGACGGGTCAGCGGCAGGACGATCTCGAACGGCAGATGCGCGCGGCCCGCTTCCGCCCGCAGGCGACGGAGCGTCGCGATCACCATCGTGGCGTTCTCGGGCGTATCGCCGGCGCCGATCCAGCCGTCGCCTAGCCTCGCCGCTCGTCTCCAGGCGACCTCGCCCGATCCGCCGACATAGATGGGCAGCTCGTAGCCGGGCATCGGCTCCAGCCGGATGGGACCGAAATCGTAGAACTCGCCGCGGTGTTCGACGAGACCGCCGCGCCATAGTTTGCGCGTCGCCTCGATCGCCTCGTCAAGCCGCGCGCCCCGCCGCGCGAATGGCGCCCCGGCCGCATCGAATTCTTCTTTCATCCAGCCGGGCGCCACGCCAACGATCGCCCGATTGCTCGACAACAGGGCAAGCGTGCCCGTGGCCTTGGCGGTTATGATCGGGTGGCGCGTCGGCATGGTGTAGACGCCGACGGCCAGGCGCAGCCGTGTCGTGACCGCAGCCTGGGCGGCCATTGTCACCCAGACGTCGGGGTAGGCCCAGTCGGTCGGCATCGGCGCCACGCCATCTGGGCTCAAAGGAAACGGGCTGCGGATCGCCTCCGGAAAACAGAAATGATCGCCGTGCATCACGCCGTCGAACCCCAGGGCCTCCGCCCAACGCGCGCAGCCCAGCTGCTGATCGATTTCGATCCAGCTCAGGTTGAGCCAGAATTTCATGAGCGCCTTCCCTACGAGTGCGTGGCGGCGGTCATGACGCCGCGGGTCTGCCGGCGCCGGACAGCGGCGCGAAATTCCTGGCCGCCGAGCGATTGGCGCCGGGTTCGTTCCGGTAGCGGCGTTGCTGAGCAATGCTGGAAACGAAACGTCTCTGAACCTCGCCTAAGGTGCGCCCTGCGTCATCGTTCGCCTGGACTATGTCCATGCCCAGCCAGATGCGAGCGACCATGCGGGCGGCCGGGGCCTCACTAAGGCGGCGCCGATCACGCCGAACGAGTAGAGCGGCGGAATTTCGACCTTTAGGGCGCATCGTCTGGTCGGACGGTGAGAACGCGCCAGCGGAAATGGCAGAGTGCGCCGGGGAGGATCTATGGAATTCGACTACATCGTGGTCGGCGCCGGTTCAGCCGGTTGCGCCGTCGCCAATCGCCTCAGCGCCCGCGCCGACAAACGCGTCCTGCTCGTCGAGGCCGGCGGCGATGATCGTCCCCTGCACAATCCGCGGCAGTTCTTTCAGAATCTAATGATCCAGATCCCCGCGGGTTATCGCTACACCGTCGCCGATCGAAAGGTCAGCTGGGGGTACAGCGCGCAGCTGTGCGGCGCCGACGGTGGCCGAATGACTTCCTATCCCCGGGGCCGCGTTCTGGGCGGGTCGTCGTCGATCAACGGCATGCTTTATGTCCGAGGCCAGAGCGCCGACTACGACCGCTGGGCGCAACTCGGCTGCACCGGCTGGAGCTGGAACGACGTGCTGCCGCTCTTCATGCGCGCGGAGGACCAATGTCGCGGCGCTGACGACGCGCACGCGGTGGGCGGACCGCTTTCGATTTCCGACGTCGAGGGCCACGCCGTCTCGGACGCGGTCCTGGCTGCCGCCTCCCAAGCCGGCTTCGCGGCGGTCGCAGACATCAATCGCGGCAATCAGGAAGGGTTCGCCCGCGCGCAGACCACGATGCGCCGCGGCCGACGCCGATCCGCCGCGGCGGCCTACCTTCATCCCGTTCGCGGGCGCAAGAACCTGCACATCGAGACGGACACTCTGGCGACCCGGATTCTCCTCAGCGAGAGACGGGCCGTCGGCGTGCGCCTGCGGAAAGGCTCAGAAGAGCGCGACGTGACGTGCCGGGGCGAGATCATCCTCTGCGGCGGGGTGATCAATTCTCCACAGCTTCTGCAGCTATCGGGGATCGGCGATCCCGTCGCCCTCTCCGCTGCGGGCGTGGCGCCAAGGCACGCGCTGCCAGCCGTCGGCCGAAATCTTCAGGATCATTTCAGCGTATTGCTGCGCTGCCGGCTGAGGCCAAACACGCCTTCGATCAACACGATCGCCCATGGTCCGCGGCTCGCCTTGCAGGCGGCGCGGTACCTGGGCAGCGGTCGCGGTATTCTGGCTGCGCCGCCAAGTGACGTGATCGGCTTCGTGCGAAGCCGTCCCGAGTTGGCCTCGCCGGACATTCAGATCCATTCGGTTCCGGCCTCGGCGGATCCCCAGACAAATCAGATCGATACCTTTCCAGGTCTCACCATCGCGCCTTGCCAATTGCATCCGGAAAGCCGCGGTCATGTTCACATCGCCAGTCCGGACCCGGCCCAGGCCCCCGAGATCTCGCTGAACTTTCTCGCCGCGTCGGAGGACCGCCGCGCGATCGCCGCGGGAATTCGAATCGTTCGCCGAATTATGGAGCAGCCAGCGCTCAACGATCTCATCTTGGAACGGCTTGATGCTGATTTGCTGGCCAATGACGATGACTCGCTGGCCGCGTACGCCGAACGCGTCGGATCGGGCATTTTCCACGGCAGCGGCACGTGCGCGATGGGCGTCTCAGAGGCCGCCGTCGTCGATCCTCAGCTCCGGGTCCGCGGCATCACCGGATTGCGCGTGGCGGACGCCTCGATCATGCCGCGCATCATCTCGGGCAATACCAACGCCGCCGCCATGATGATCGGTGAAAAGGCCAGCGATCTGATCCTCACGGCAGGCTGATCGCGCCGCGGAAGGCTCATGAAGCATGGTCAATGCGCAATGCTTGACCCGTCACCGCAAAGCCAAACCGAAACGTTCGGCGCGCGACCTCGGTAAAAGCGGTCGCTTACCCCAAGTCGCTCAGCCTGCGCGCATGACCTCTTCCGCGATCGCCCTCCCAAGTTCCTCAGTCTTGGCGGACCCACCCAAGTCCGGCGTAACACCCTCCTCGCGTGAGAGCGCCGCCTCAATCGCGCGAAGCACCAGCGCCGCAGCCTCCGGCTCGCCCAGATGGTCGAGCATCATCGCCCCGGCCCAGATCTGGCCGACAGGGTTGGCGATCCCCTTGCCCGCAATATCCGGGGCCGAGCCATGCACGGGCTCAAACATCGACGGGAAACGCCGCTCCGGGTTCAGGTTGGCCGAAG
>CBJNAS010000109.1:0-8949 GCA_966434565.1 uncultured Phenylobacterium sp. | reverse complement strand
CAGGACCGCCCCGAGGAGGCGCGCATGAAGATCGCCGTCTACACGATCGCGCTGAACGAGGCGGCGAACGCCGAGCGATGGGCAAGCTCGGCGATGGACGCCGACTACCGCATCGTCGCCGACACCGGGAGCACCGACGGCACGGTCGAGCGCCTGCAGGCCCTGGGCGTCACCGTCCACCGGATCGCGGTGCGTCCCTGGCGTTTCGATCTCGCCCGCAATGCCGCCATGGCCCTGATCCCGCCCAACGTCGACGTCTGCTGCACCATGGACATGGACCGCTGCCTGGAACCCGGCTGGCGGCCGGCCCTCGAAGCCGTCTGGACGCCGGATACGACCGCCGTCTTCAACCGCGTGGTCTACCGAGCGGGCGTCGACGACCCCACGGTCCTGCGCGGCTGGCCGGCGAAGAACTTCCACCACCGCTGGGGCTACCGGTTCCGGCGTCCGGTGCACGAGGCCCTGGCCTATTCCGGCCAGGAAGTGCTGCGCGACTGCCCGGAGGTCGTCATGAGCGAGGTGCAGGACCACGCCAAGGAGACCCGCCGCCAGTACCTGCCGCTGATGGAGCTGGCGCACGCGGAGGACCCGCAGGACGCCCAGATCAGCTTCTGGCTCGCCCGCGACTACATGCACGCCGGCCGTCACGATGAGGCGACGCGCCTGTTCGAGCATTACCTGGCCCTGCCGGGCAGCACCTGGGCCGAGGAGCGGTCCGAGGCGATGCGCTATCTCGCGCGCACCCAGCCGGAGCGGAAGATGCTCTGGCTGGAGCGCGCCCGGCTGGAGGCCCCGCACCGGCGCGAGATCTGGCTCGACATCGCCGAGCAGTTGCATTCCCAGGCCGACTGGCGAAACCTGTTCTGGGCCTGCTCGCAGGGGCTGGACAACACCCGGCGGACGAACAGCTACCTCGACGACGGCGGATGCTGGGGCTTCCGCCTCTATGACCTGGGCGCGATCGCCGCCTGGCGCCTCGGCCTGATGGAGCTGGCGGCCGAGTGGGGCCGCCGAGCCCTCGACCTCGAACCGGGCGACGGCCGCCTGCGCAGCAACCTCGATTGCTATCTTCGCGGTCGCGACGAGACGAGGGCCGTCGCATGAGGGTGGAAGACGCGGGGCGCGCGCCGGCGCGGATTTTTACAAGCTGGGGCACGGCGCTCTACGTCGCGGCGGACGGAGCGCTGCGGCACGGCGACGCCGAGGCGGCGCCGCCCAACGCCTTCCTCGTCCAGGCCGGGCCGGCGAGCCGTGAGGAAGTCGTTGAACTGGTGCGCCGGACCCCGGACGGCGACCTCCCCATCGCCTTGGCCGAGCCCGGCTCGGCCGCCTTGCGGCGGGTCCCGCTGGAACGCGGCTTCTTCGGCCTGCGCCAGGGCGCGCACTTCCTCTGCGCGGAGCCCGACGGCCGCATCACGGCCAGCCGCGCGACATGCAGCCGATGGGAGTTCTTCGTCGCCTCCGAGATGTGGTGCTCCGGGCCGGCGGCAGGTTCGGCGCACGGCCGCCCCGCGGACTGCGACTGGCGCGCGGTCCAGACCCACCTGGTCGATCCGCGCCTGAGGCGCCGCACCGGACTGCGCGCAAACCGGCCACGGATCCTCATCTACGGCTATCCGCAATGGTCGCACGGCCGGGTCTATTACGACGTCATGCAGCGCCTGTGGCGCGCGGGCTTCGTGATCGACCTGATCAATTGGCGGCAGGACCACGCCGCCAGCTTTCCGGAGCTGCTGGACTATTACGACCTCTTCCTGACGGCGCCCGACGGCGTGCGCACGCTCGCGGACGCCTATGGCGTTCCGGCGGCGCGGATGATCGTCGTCTCGCATCACGAGGCCGACATCCGCATGCTCGTCGAGCAGAAGGGGCGGGAGATCTTCGACGAGTTTGCAGCCTTCGGCGCGGTGAGCGACTTCGTCTACGGCGCCTCGATGATGCAGGGCGTGCGCCGTCCCCCCACGGTCGTCCCGCTGGGGATCGACTTCGAAAGCTTCTATGCGCCCCTCCCCTCGCGGCTGGAGGCGGTCGGCTACGCCTCCTCGATGTCGGTCGTCACCTATGGCGTGGAGTGGAAGCGCGGCCATCTGGCGGAGGCGGCGGCCCGCAAGGCCGGCCTGCCGTTCAAGGTGGCGGGCTCGACGGCCAGCCAGACCTCGTTTCACGATATGCCGCAGTTCTATCCCACGGTGGACGCGGTGCTCACCAGCTCCATCAGCGAGGCCGCCCAGCTGCCCGTCATGGAGGCCGCCGCGGCCGGCCGCCTGGTGATCGGCACGCCGGTCGGCCATTTTCCGCTGCGCGCCTACCAGGGCGGCGGGATCATCGCCCCGATGGAGGCTGACAAGTTCGTGGCCTTCGTCAGCGAGGCCCTGGCGCACTATCGTGACAACCCGTCCGCCTTCCGCGAGACCTGCAGCCGCATCCAGGACGCGGCCCGCCAGTTCGACTGGTCCGAGATGATCGGGGAGTGGGCAGGGCTGATCGAGAGCGCCGCGTGATGGACCTTGCGGACTCGGAGCGGATCATTCCAGCCGGCTCGGGACCATCGCCGCGGCGGGACGACGGGGCGCTGATCTTCACCTCGTTCGGCACCATCCTCTTCCTGGACGAGGGAACCGGTCGGCTCCGGCACGGCCTGTTCGAGGCCACTCCCCACAACGTCGTCGGCGTCCGGCGGGGTGGCCGCTTCCAGCTCCTGGCCGGGCTGGACGAGGCCCAGAGCGGGGTCGAGATCACAGCCGACGGCGGCCTTGCCCGGGCCGGCTCCGATGCCGCGCAAGTCGCATTCGACGTCCTCGGCCTAAGGCGGGGCGAGTTCGGCCTCACGCTCGGCGGCGTCTACCTGTCCGCCCAGCCGTGCGGCCAGCTCGTGCTCGATCGCCCCGTCTGCAGCGACTGGGAGGCCTTCCACCTTTCCCCATCCTACGACGAGCACAGCGGCGCGATCGTCAGCCAACGGATCGACGGACACCTGATCCGGTTCTTCATCACCAACCGGCGCGACGAAATTCAGCGGTATCAGTGCCGCGGCGACTTCTACGAGCGGGAGGACCTCGAGGTCATCCGGAACCATTGCCGCCCGGAGATGACCGCCGTCGACATCGGCTCGAACATCGGCAACCACGCGATCTTCCTGTCGAAGATCTGCAACGTGAGCCGGATCATCGCCTTCGAGCCCAATCCCGACGCCATCCGCATGTTGAACATCAACCTGGCGCTCAACAGATGCGACAACGTCGACCTGAAACACCTCGGGTTCGCCTTGGGCTCGAGCTCCGGCGCCGGCAGGATCGACAGGCGCGAGCAGGACAACCTGGGCGGCGCGCAGGTGGTCGCGGATCGCGGCGGCGGCGTGCCGATCCTCGCGGGCGACGACGTCCTTTTCGACGAGCCGGTCGGGTTCCTGAAGATCGACGTGGAAGGCATGGAATTCGACGTTCTCGCCGGCTTGCGCAGGACGATCCAGCGCTGGAGGCCGAACCTCTTCATCGAGGTCTGGCCAGCGAAGCGTAAGCTGATCGACGCGTGGGCCCGTGAAGCCGGCTACCAGGTCGCCTGGAGCGCCGGCTACAACCTGATGCTTCTGCCCGCCTGAGCCGCTGCCCGGTCGGGGCCGGCGCTCAGGACCTGCTGCATCTGCGCCAGGGCCGCCCCCTTGCCGGTCTGCGCCGCGCGAGCCCACCAGGCAGCGGCGGACGCCTCGTCGCGGACCACGCCCTCGCCGGCCGCGAGCATGGCTCCCAGCCGCACCATCGCCGCCACCTCGCCCGCCTCCGCGGCGGCGGCCAGCCAGCGAAGGGCTTCGACGACATTGCGGGGGAGATGGCGCCCTTCGCCCAGCATCATTCCGAGCTTCGCCTGGGCGGCCGCCTCGCCGCGCTCGGCCGCCCAGCGCAGCAGGGCCACCGTGCGTTCGAGCGAGGGGGCGTGCGCGGGGTCGGCGTCGAGCTGGTCGGCCAGCCGCGCGGCGGCCACGCCGCATCCGATCTCGGCGGCGCGCACCAGCCAGCCCTGGGCCGCGCGGGGATCTGCAGCGACCTGCGCGCCCTCGGCGAAGAGGTTGTGGAGGGCCCAGGCGGCGGCGCGTCCGCCGCGCGTCGCGGCGTCTTCCAGCAGCCGCAGGCCGCCGTCGAGGTCGGCGGGTGGCGGAAGCCCGCGGATCCGCAGCAGGCCGAGGTTGCAGGCCGCATCCAGATCCCCCAGCTCGGCGCCCCGGGCGAACCACGCGACCGCGGTGGCATGGTCCTGCGCCCCGAGCCGGCTGTTTGCATGAAGCAGGCCCAGCCGCAGGCAGGCCGCGGCGCTGCCGCGCGCGGCCGCGAGCTCTAACCATCGCTGCGCCTGGTCGGGATCGCCCGCCTCCTTCAGCACGCCCAGCTTGAAAAGGGCGGCAGCGTCGCCCCCCGAGACGGCTTGCATGAACCATCGCTCGGCGAGCTCGGGATCGCGGGGCACGCCGTAGCCGTCGACGTACATGGCGCCGAGCCGTTCGGCGGCGGCGCCGACGCCCTGGTTGGCCGCTGCGAGAAGCCACTGGGCCGCGCGCTCGGGATCGGGCGGCGCGCCGCGCCCCGAAAGGAGCAGCTCGCCCAGCATCGCCTGGGCCTGGGCGTCGCCGGCCTCGGCCGCGTCGCGCAGGTAGGCCGCGGCCGTCACGGGATCCTGCTGCGGGCCTTCAAGGAGCAGGCTCGCCAGGGCCGCCATCGCCTTGACGTGGCCACGGATCGCCGCGCGCTTCAGCCAGCTCTCGGCGCAGACCGCGTCGACGGCCACGCCGATGCCAAAGCGGTTCATCTCGCCCAGCAGGAACATGGCTTCGACGTGGCCCTGCTCGGCGGCTTGGGCGAAGCAATCGGCGGCCTGCGCCTCGTTCTTCTCGACGCCTTCGCCGCGCATATGCAGCAGGCCGAGGGAAAGCAGGGCCCCGCTGTTGCCGCGCTCGGCGGACCTGCGGAACCATTCCACGGCCGCTCCCAGGTCCGCCGCGCCGAGATAGCCCCCGGCGCAGAGGACGGCGAGGCCGAAGCAGCCGCCGTCGTGGCCCTGCGCGGCCGCGGCCGCGAACCAGGATTCGGCGTCTCCGAAGCTCGGCTCCAGGCCCTGGCCGGTCGCGTGCTGGTAGGCGCACCGGACCTGGGCCGAGGCGTCGCCGGCCTTCGCGGCGAGCAGATTCCACCGTCCCGCTTCGACAAGGTCCTGGGCGACTCCCGGCCCCTCCGGAAACAGGCTCTTCAAGGCGCCGCGAGAGAGAGAGCGCAGCAGGTCCGGGTTGTCGTCCGCCACGGCGCCGGGGCCCGCGCGGCCATAGAAGTAGATCTCGCCCAGCTTGGCCTGGGCGGCGGGATGTCCCTGCAGCGCCGCGGCGCGGAACCAGCGGACGGCTTCGGTGAAGTTCTGGACCACCCCACGGCCGGCCTCGTAGCGTTCGGCGAGCACGCAGCAGGCGTCCACCTCGCCCACCTCCGCCAGCTTGCGCCAGGTCGCGGCGGCCTTGACCGGATCGCCGCGGGCATCCTCCGCCGCGGCCCGCGCCCGCAGCCCTTGCCGGCCTTGTCCCCACCTCACGCGGAAGCGCACGGTCATGGTCCCGAGGCCTCCTAGGCCGGCTCTCGCATGGCCTCGGATCCGGTCTGCAAGGCCCCCCCGAGCAGGTAGTCGATGATCGTCCGGCGGCCGACCAGCACCTCGCCGGTCACGGTCAGGCCGGGGGCGAGGCGGAAGCCGGGCGGCACGTTGCGCAGCCGGGCCTCGGTGATCGCCACGCGCGCCTTGTAGAAGGGGGCGACGACCTGGCCGTCGTCGTTGGTGGTGAACGACCCGTCGCTGATGATCTTGATCACCCCCTTCGCCACACCGTGGGTCGTGAAGCGATAGGCCTCGAGCTTGAGGCGGACCGTGTCGCCCCGCCGGATGAAGCCGATGTCCTTGGCGGCGATGTGGATCTCCGCCTCGAGCGGACCGCCCAGGGGGGTGAGCGTGAACAGGGGCTCGACATTGTTGGCGCTCGGATCGATCACCGAACCGATCGAGGCCCGCGCGACCTTCAGGACGACGGCGTCGGCCGGAGAGACCAGCCTGGCCAGATCGCTCACCTTCACCGCCTTGGCGAGGCTCTGCTCGGTGGCGCTCAGGTTGTTCCTGGCCGTCACCAGCTGGGCGGCGAAGTCGCCGCGCCAGCGGCTGATGTAGGCCGCGCGCTCGGCCCCCAGGGCGGCCCTGTCATGCTGCGCCTGGGCCGCGGTCGCGCGGCTCTCGGAGGTCATGCGCGTGATGTCCAGGCGCGCGTCGGTGGCGCTCAGCAGGCTCATGCGCCGGCCGAAGCCCTTGTCCTGCAGCTGCAGCTGCGCCTGCTCCTGCTGGGTCGCCAGATCGAGCCGCTTCTGGAAGTCGGCCGCGTCCTGCTGGCTCTTCTGCAGGACCGCGCCGGCCGATCGGATCCGCGCGTCGTAGTCGCTGATGGTCTGCAGGTATTCGGCGCGGCGTTGCGCGAAGACCGCGGCCTGCAGCAGGGCTTCGCCGGACCCCGGCTCGGCCCAGTAGTCGCGGCCGTCCGCCTCCGCCTGCAGCCGCGCGACCAGGGACCGGGCGGCGTCGGTCTTCTGCTGGAGGTCCCGCAGGTCGGCCTGGGCGAAGGTGGGATCGAGCGTCGCCAGCAGCTGGCCGCGGCGCACCACGTCGCCGGGATGGGCCACGACGCCGGTGACGATGGCGCGGTCTAGCGGCTGGATGAACAGCGAGCCCTGGGTCGGCAGGATCCGGCCCGCGCCGCTGACGACGCGGTCGAGCTTGACCACCGACATCAGCGCCAGGGCGACCACGACCATCGCCGCCAGCACGTGGAGGATGACTCGCTCGCTGGGCGGGGCGGTGGCGAGAATGACCGCCTGGGTCTCGGATTCAAAGGCGCTGATCGACGCCGCCAGCGGGTCAGCCCGCTCGCGGCGCGCCAAGGACTGCGACTGAACCATGTTGCCCCGCAGGCTGGAGATGACGGTTCTGCTGGCGCCACATCTGGCTGTAGACGTCGCACCGGTGGAGCAGCTCCTCGTGGCGGCCGATATCCTGGACGGCGCCCTTATCCATCACGAGGATGGCGTCGGCGGGCACCAGCATCGACAGCCGGTGCGAGACGCAGATGATCGTCCGCTCGCGGGCTATGCGCATCAGGTTGGCGTTGATGATCGCCTCGCTCTCGGCGTCCAGCGCGCTGTTCGCCTCGTCCAGGATCAGCACCGGCGGATCGATGATGAGGGCGCGGGCGATGGCGAGCCGCTGCCGCTGGCCGCCCGACAGGTTGGTGGCGCCTTCATCCAGGAAGGTGTCGTAGCCGCGCGGCATGCGCTCGATGAACTCCTCGGCGCCCGCCAGCTGCGCCGCCCGGACGATCTCGGCGAAGCTGGCATTGGAGCGCGCGACGCCGATGTTCTCTCGGATCGTCCCGCGGAACAGGAAGTTCTCCTGCGGCACCACGCCGACGTGGGTGCGCAGGTGGTGCAGCTCGATCTCGCGCAGGTCCATCCCGTCGATCTTGATGACGCCCTCGTAGCTCGGGTTCAGCCCCTGCAGCAGCCGGGTGATGGTGGTCTTCCCCGAGCCGCTGCGCCCCATGATCCCGAAGATCGTGCCGGCGGTGATCTCGAAATCCACGTCGTTCAGCGCCAGCGGCGCGCCGGGCGCGTAGCGGAACTGCACCTTCTGGAAGGCGATCTGTCCGCGCACCGGCAGGCTCAGGCCCGTGCCCGCGCGGTCCGCTTCCGGCCGCAGGTTCATCACCGAGGCCACCTCGGCCACCGCGCCGCGCACTTCCTGCAGCTCCTGCATCAGCCGCGCGAGCTGGACCAGCGGCTGGGCCGTGCGGCCGGCGAGCATGGAGAAGGCCATGATCGCGCCTGGCGCCATGAGGTCGGGATTGCTCAGCGCCAGGGCCGCCCCGACCAGGATCGACCCGGAATAGATCATCCGTTCGAAGGGCAGGACGTAGGTCTGGGGGTGGTTGGCGAGCGCCCCCAGCGCGTGGCGGGCGCTGACCGAGGCGGCCACCTTGCGGTCCCACTCCTTCCGCCGCCGCCCTTCCAGCGCCAGCGACTTGATGGTGCGCATGCCCTGGACCGTCTCGTAAAGGTGCGCGCTCTTGTCGATCTCGGCGGCGATGACGCGGCCGTACTGGCGTCCGATCGGTCCCAGGAAGGCGTAGATGATCAGGAAGATCACGGCGGCGCAGACGAACACCATGAGCGCCAGCGACCATTGCAGGGCGATCAGGGTCGGGACCAGGACCACCAGCGTCACCAGGTCCAGCGCCGTGCCGAGCAGCTGCCCCGTCAGGAATCCGCGGATCTGCCAGAGCTTGGACAGCTTGCTCATGGTCTCGCCGCTCGGCGTCCGCTCGAAATACTCCATCGGCAGGCGCAGCAGCCGCTCGACGATGTAAAGGTTCAGGCGCCCGTCGATGCGCGTCGCCGTGGTCTCCATCAGGAGGCGCCGCAAATAGCCGAGCGCGGCCTCGAAGAGGACGACCAGCGCCATGGCGCCGGCGATCACCAGCAGGGTGGAGTGCGAGTGGTTCACGATCACCCGGTCCAGCACGATCATGGCGATGAAGGGCGGGGCGAGCGCGAACAGGGTGGCGACCAGCGAGGCTATGCCCACGTCGCGCAGGATGGCCCGCTCCCGCAGCACCTGGCCGCACAGCCATCCCAGCCCGAACGGCCGGTCGCCCTCGTCGCCGTCGTGACGTCGCCTGATCAGGATCAGCTCGCCGCTCCAGGCGAGGCTCAGCTGGTCCTTGTCCACCACCGCCCGCGCCTCGCCCCCCGCGGCCGGGTCGCGCACCACGGCGACGCGCCCGCTGTTCGGATCGTCGACGACGGCCTCCAGCACCAGGGCGCCGCCGTCCCGCAGGCGCAGGAAGGAGGGCAGAACCTTGCGAAACCGGGGAAGATCGCC
>CBJNAS010000108.1:0-8956 GCA_966434565.1 uncultured Phenylobacterium sp. | reverse complement strand
TCGACCGGCTTCGACCACATCGACCTCGCCTATTGCCGCAAGGCCGGGATCACCGTCTGCAACGTGCCCGATTACGGCGACCACACCGTCGCCGAGCACGTCTTCGCCCTCTTGCTGGCGTTGAGCCGCAAAATCGTCGAAGCGGTCATGCGGACCCGGCGCGGCGACTTCTCGACGGCGGACCTGCGCGGCTTTGACCTAGCCGGGAAGACCCTGGGCGTGGTGGGCATGGGCCGGATCGGCCGCCGCGTCGCGGCGATCGCCCGCGGCTTTTCGATGGAAGTGCTCGCGTCCGATGTCCGGCCCGACGAGGCCGCCGCCGCAGCGCTGGGCTTCCGCTATGTCCCGCTCGAGGAACTGCTCGCGGCCGCCGATGTGGTCACCTTGCACGTGCCTGGGAGCGTCGAGAGCCGGCATTTGATCGGAGCTCGCGAGTTCGACCGGATGAAGGCCGGCGCGGTGTTGATCAACACCTCCCGGGGCGGCGTCGTCGACCCCGAGGCCTTGGTGCGCTCGCTCGCCTCCGGCCGCCTGGCGGCCGCGGGTCTAGATGTCGTCGCCGAGGAGCGGGTCCTCGGCGAAGAGGCCGAGATCTTCCGCACCGACGCTCAGGTCCCGGCGGAACGGCTGCGGACCTTGGTGGCGAACCATGCCCTGCTCAGCTTCCCCAACGTGATCGTCACGCCGCACATCGCCTACGACACCCGCGAAGCGGTCGAGCGGATCATCGACACGACCCTCGCCAACATCGCCGCCTTCGAAGCCGGCGCGCCGCAGAACGTGGTCGCCTGACCACGGCGCGGTTGCGCGAGGTCAAGGGCGGGCTCCAGCGATGCGCGCATTCTATATTCGTGACTGATCTCGACACCCTGCTGCGGCTGGCGCTGGGCGCGGGGACCACCTTCATGATGGGCCTCGAGCGGTCTCGGCGCATGCAGTTCGTCGGCGCCCGGACCTTCGGCCTGATCGGGTTGGCCGGCGCCGCGGCTGCGGTCGCGGCTCTGAGGCTCGAAGCGGGCGACAAGGGGGCGATCAGCCCGGTGCTGCAGGGCGTCCTCGCCGGCGTGGGCTTTGTCGGGGCGGGCGTGATCATGCACCCGGCTTGCCGACGCAGCATTCATGGCGTCACCACGGCCGCAGCCATGTGGCTGGCCGCGATCATCGGGTTCGCCGCCGGCATGGGCGCTTGGTCTCTGACCTTGGGCGCCGCCGTGCTGGCGGGCGGCTTGCTCGTGGTTCCGGAACCGCTCAACAGGCCAGACTATGGCCGCTCCAGCCCAGCTGAGGGCGCGACGACCAGGCCCGCCGCCAACGACGGTTGCTAGGCCCGGTCCGCCAAGCTTGATCTGACGCAATGCCCCTCGGCCGCCGCGTGCGCATGGTTCGCAACTACAGCCGCTGAGGACCGCGACAATGGCCGCCGAGAAAGCGCCGCCGCCGAAACGGCATCTCACCTTCAACATCACCTACTTCATCTTCGTGATGTTCGCGGTGCTGATGATCCGCGACCTGCTGGTGGGCGGCCACGAGCAGACCATCCCCTACAGCGAATATCAGCAGCAGCTCGCGAAGGGCGCGCTCAATGAACTGGTGGTCGGGCCGACCCGGATCAGCGGCAGCTATGTCAAAGCGGGTCCGAACGGCGAGCCGATGCACTTCACCACAGTGCGCGTCGACCCGCAGGTCGCCGACGATCTCGCCAAGCGCGGCCTGAAGTTCGCCGGCCAGCCCGAGCCCGGATTATTCCAGAACCTCCTGTCCTGGCTGCTGCCGACCGCCGGCTTCGTCCTGGTGTGGCTGTTCCTCATGCCGCGCATGATGTCTGGCCAAGGCGGCTTGATGGGTGTCGGGAAGAGCCACGCGAAGGTCTATGCCGAGACCGAGGTGAAGGTGACCTTCGCCGACGTGGCGGGCGTCGACGAGGCCAAGCGGGAGCTGGCCGAGGTGGTGGGCTTCCTCAAGGACCCGCAGACCTATGGCCGGCTTGGCGCGCGGATCCCCAAGGGCATCCTGCTGGTCGGCCCTCCGGGCACCGGCAAGACCCTGCTCGCCCGGGCTGTCGCCGGCGAGGCGGGCGTGAAGTTCTTTTCGATCACCGGCTCGGAGTTCGTGGAGATGTTCGTGGGCGTGGGCGCAGCCCGGGTCCGCGATCTCTTCGAACAGGCCCGGGCGCAGTCGCCGGCGATCATCTTCATCGACGAACTGGACGCGCTCGGCAAGGCGCGCGGCGTCGACCTGATCGGCGGCGGTCACGACGAGAAGGAGCAGACGCTCAACCAACTGCTTGCCGAGATGGACGGCTTCGATCCGAGCGCCGGGACGATCGTGCTGGCGGCGACCAACCGGCCCGAGATCCTCGATCCCGCCCTGCTGCGCGCCGGCCGCTTCGACCGCCAGGTCTTGGTGGACCGGCCAGACCGCAAGGGCCGCGCCGACATCCTCGCCGTCCACCTGAAGAAGATCCAGATCGCCGCCGACCTCGATCGCGACGTGATCGCGGCGCTCACCCCTGGCTTCACTGGTGCGGACCTGGCCAATCTGGTCAACGAAGCCGCCCTCGTCGCCACCCGACGCGGGGCGCAGGCGACCACGCTCGAGGACTTCAACCAGGCGATCGAGCGGATCATCGCCGGCGTCGAGAAGAAGAGCCGGATCCTCAGCGCTCGCGAACGTGCGATCGTCGCCCACCACGAGATGGGCCACGCCCTGGTGGCCATGGCGCTTCCGGGTGTCGATCCTGTGCACAAGGTCTCGATCATCCCGCGCGGTATCGGCGCGCTCGGCTACACCATCCAGCGGCCGACCGAGGACCGGTTCCTGATGAGCCGCAGCGAGCTGATGAACCGGATGGCGGTGCTGCTGGGGGGCCGGGCGGCCGAGATCCTGGTCTTCGCCGAAGCCTCCACCGGCGCCGCCGACGACCTGGTCAAGGCCACCGACATTGCGCGCGACATGGTCGTCCGCTTTGGCATGACCGCCGAGCTCGGCCAGGTCGCCTACGAGCAGGAGCAGGCGCCGATGCTGGGCCTTCCTGCCTCGGGCTGGCGGCCGAGGACTTATGGCGACGGGACCGCCGAGGCGATCGACCTTGCGGTCAAGATGCTGCTGGATGAAGCCTTCGCCCACGCGAGCGCGGTCCTCGACCGCAATCGCGCCGTGCTCGACCAGGCGGCCGCCGACTTGCTCGCCAAGGAGACGCTGTCCAAGGACGACATCGCCGCCCTGGGCGAGCGCGTGACGAAGAAAACGGCCGTCGAACCGGCGGCGGTCGCCGCCTGAGGCGGAGGAACGACCTTGCTCACCCTCACCTGTCTCGGCGGCGCCGGAACGGTCACCGGCTCCAAGCACCTCCTGCAGGCGGACGGCCGCAAGCTGCTCATCGACTGCGGCCTCTTCCAGGGGCTGAAGAACCTTCGCGAGCTGAACTGGGCGCCCTTGCCCGTCCAGCCGGCCAGCCTCGACGCGGTGCTGCTCACCCACGCGCACCTGGACCACTCGGGTTACCTTCCGAGGTTGGTGCGCGACGGGTTCCGGGGCCGGATCTTCTGCACCCACGCCACGCGGGAAATGGCTGAGCTGATCCTGCGCGACAGCGGACACCTGCAGGAGCACGACGCCGAGTACGCCAACCGCAAGGGCTTCTCCAAGCACCACCCCGCCCTGCCGCTCTACGGCGAGCGTGACGCCGCACGCGCGATGGAGCAGTTCGAGACGGTCCGCGAGCACGAGCCGGTCGCGCTTCCGGGCGGCGCGATCGCCACTTTCCGCCGGGCTGGCCATATCCTCGGGGCGGCTACGATCGAGGTGACCTGGCAGGATCGGACGCTGGCTTTCTCGGGCGACCTCGGCCGCTACGACGACCCGATGATGGTCGATCCCGAGCCGATCCGCGAGGCGGACTATGTGATCGTCGAGTCCACCTATGGCGATCGCCTGCACGACCGGCGCGATCCGACCGAGGCGCTGGGCGAGGTGGTGGAGCGGACCGTCGCGCGCGGCGGCACGGTCGTCATTCCCGCCTTCGCGGTCGGCCGGGCCCAGGAGCTGCTCTATCATCTCTGGAAGCTGAAGCAGGCCGGCCGTCTCAGCCTCGTGCCGATCTACCTCGACAGCCCCATGGCGATCGACGCCAGCCGCCTGCTCTGCGCCCATTCCGACGATCACCGCCTGGCGCCGGACATCTGCCGGCAGGCCTGCGGCGTGGCCACCTACGTGCAGAATGTGGAGGCCTCGAAGGCGGTGAGCGCCAGCCCGATGCCGAAGGTGATCATCTCCGCGAGCGGGATGGCCACGGGCGGCCGGGTGCTGCATCACCTGAAGGCGTTCGGACCGGACGGGCGAAACACCATCCTGTTTTCCGGGTTCCAGGCGGCCGGCACTCGTGGGAGCGCCCTTCTCCAGGGGCAGCGCGAGGTGCGGATCCACGGCCGATGGATCCCGATCCGGGCCGAGATCGCCGACCTGGGGATGCTCTCTGCGCACGCCGACGCGCAAGAGATCATGCGCTGGCTGTCCGGCTTTCAGCGGCCGCCGCGCAAGGCCTTCGTCGTCCACGGCGAACCTGGCGCCTCGGAGGCGCTGCGGGTGCGCATCGACCGCGAACTCGGCTGGAACGTGTCCGTGCCGCTGCAGGACCAGGTGCAGGCCTTGTAAGCGCGACGCGGCGCCGAAGCGCCTTTGTCTCAGTTCAGCGCCACCCGGCCTTGCAGATAGTCGTCGAGCCGGTCGGGAAGTCCGGCCAGGACCCCGGCGACCAGATGCTCCACGTCGCTCCGCAGGCCGGCCGCCAATGCGGGGTGATAGGTGGCGAGGCCGATCTGGATATGGGCCGGCTCGCTGATCGGCCGGCCGATGCGGCTGACCATCAGGCATTCGGCCTGGGTCACCTGGGGCATTTCGCGCACCAGAGCGCAGGCGATGTCGTGACAGGCCACGTTATAGATCTTGCCGACGTGGGTGACCGGGTTCTTGCCCGCCGCGGCCTCGAGGCTCATCGGCCGGCCCGGCGTGATCAGCCCATTCACGCGATTACCCCGCCCGACCTGGCCGTCGTCGCCAGCTTCCGCCGAAGTCCCAGTCACCGTGAGATAGATGTCTTCCGGACCCGTGCCGTCAGCCGCGTTCACCTGCACGCGACAGTCGTCGAAGCCCATGCATCCAGCGGTTTCGACGCTCAGCGCCTGCAGCGCCGCCTTCGCCCGCTCATAATCGGCAAGGCTCGGCAGCCAGCGGTCGATCATGGCGCAGGAGATTGTCACCTCGAGCGTGCGCCGGCGGCGCACGGCCATGATCTTGGTGTCCTCGCCCCAAGCGGCCCCGGCAGATGTTCTCCGGCCGGCGGCGATCGCGCCGTCCAGCGCCAGGACGAACCGCTCCAGATCGGAATAGGGCGCGTAACCGACGCCGATCGAGGTGTCGTTGGCCGCGGCCCCCTCGCGGGCGAAGAGCTGGCTGAGTTCGCTCGACGCCGGCCTGAGCAGGGGGTGGACGACGACGTGCTGGATGGGGTCGAGGGATCGCAGGTGCTCGCCGAGCCATCGCCTTGCGCCCTCGACAGCGATCTCATCCACCGGCAGGGCGGCGCCATTCGCCTCGGCCGTAGCCCGGCCGGCAAGGTAGATCTCGATCGGCTCCCGCACCTGGCCGCCGCCGAACCGCGGCGCCGCGCGGCCGGCGCGCAGCAGCGCCTTGTCGACATTATGATGCAGCACCCGTCCGACCGCCGCGAGGTAGGCGCGGCAGAGGTCGCGGGAGAGGTTCTCCGCCAGACCGTCGCAGATGCTGTCGGGGTGGCCCGAGCCCTTGCGCTCCACCACCTCGAAGGCCGGCTCGCCGGCCGAGAGCGAGGTGATCGTCAGGGCCGGAATATGGGGCATCGGACCCGGCCCGGGTCAGGCGGGCTTCATGCCGCGGCGGTGCAGCCTCGGGATGAAGGCGGGCGTGCGAGCCTTGTAGGCGAGATAGGCGTCGCCGAATTCGGCCGTGACCTCTCGCTCCTCGGCGAGCGCCAGGCGCCAGTACATCACCAGCAGCACAGGGAACATGGCCAGGGTCAGGATCGTCGGCCACTGCAGCAGGAACCCGAACATGGTGATGACGAAGCCGTCGTACTGCGGGTGGCGCACATAGGCGTAAGGGCCCGACGTCGCGAGCTTGTGCTGTTTCTGGGCCTCGTAGAGTGGCTTCCAACCGGCCGAGATCAGCCAGAAACCGGCGACGATCAGCAGATCGCTGGCGATGTGGAAGGGCCCGAGATGCGGGTTGCCGCGCCAGCCGACCAGCTCCTCCAAGAGGTGGCCGGCGTCATGCGACAGCCAGTTCACGCCCGGGTAGCGGCTCTGAAGCCAGCCGGAGAGGACGTAGATCGTTAGCGGGAAGCCGTACATCTCGGTGAAGAGGGCCACCACGAAGGCGGTGAAGCCGCCGAACGCACGCCAGTCCCGGCTGGTCTTCGGCTTGAAGAAGCTGAAGGCGAAGGCGATGAAAATCACCGAGTTGAGGACGACGAGGAACCAGAGCCCGTAGCCGCTGCCGGTGTCGTGCATCCCCAGCTCTCCTTACGGTCTTTGGGCGACGAAGATGGCGCGCGCCGATCCAGACGGCCGTTGGGCCTGGAAGGCGAACTTGTAGGTGGCGGCGGACGGCAAGGAGACGTAGCCGCCGTAGGTCACATCGGAATTTACGGTCATAGGATCGAGTGCGACCCGCATCCGGCCGGGATGGCCAGGGCCGGAAACATCGACGCTCGCGGTTGCATCGCTAATGCGCGCCCCGCTCTTGGCGTCGAACAGGGCTAAGGTCACGTGATAGGCGTTCGGCGCCTGGCTCGGGCCGCCATGCATCTCGCTCTCGGGATGGCCGGCCGGGTGCTCCGCGACCTGGGACGCGGGCGCGAGCCCGGATTCGAAGCGGATCCCGTTGTCGACGGCCGACTGGCCGGTGTTCGCCTTCGGCTGGCAGCCCGACAAGGCGAGCGCCGCGGTTGCGGCGGCCACCCAGGTGATGCGGGCGAGACCCTCAGCTCTTCGACGGTCCACAGCAGCTGCTCCTCTCGCTTGAGGGCTTCGCCTTCGGCGTCTCGGACGGACCACAGCAGCAGCCGGCCGCGTCGCGGGCGTCGCCCGCCGGCTCGGTCAGCGCGGCCGGATCACTGGCCGGGAAGCTGTCGGCCAGCGCCTTGTCGAGGCTGCTGTTCGTCGCGGCGGTCTTGCAGGTGTCCATGATGGTCATGTCCATGGCCGTGGTGGTGGAAGAGGTGCATCAGCGGACAGGCGAGAAAGAGCAGGTAGGGTGCAAAGCCGAGGAAGCCGAGCACATGACGCCAGTGCTCGCGCAGCAGCCAGAACAGCGCCGCCGACGCGATCGCCAACAGCGTCATCTGGACGAAACCTCGCGACTGGTCGCTCATCTGCGCCCTCCCCTTTCCCGGACTACTTCTTGGGCGGGGTCGGCGTCTTGGCGGTGGCGTTCGGGCAACGCACGTTCGGGCCGCCGGCCATCATGCCGCCCGCCCCCATGCCCGGGCCGCCGGTCCCGCCGGCCATCATGTTGCCGCCAGCCATCATGTTGCCGGCGCCCGTCGCTCCATCGGCCGCGCCGCCCATCATATTGCCGGCGCCTTGGCCGCCCATCATGGAGCCAGCGCCAGGGCCCGCGCCCTGGCCACCCATCATCTGGTTCTTGGCCATGTAGTCGTTCATGGCCTGGCTGTTCGCCATGTGGCCGTTGCTCATGTGAGCGCCGCCCATGGATTGGCCGGCGGCGCCCGGACAGCCCGCGAGGTCGCCCGCCTTCGCATCGCTCTTCGGCGTTGCGCTGGCCGTGGCAGGCGCTTTCGGATGATGCGCCGCATGCTGGTCGGCGGTCTGCGCCAGGGCGGGGGCGGCCACGAGCGCCGCCATCAGCGGGACGGCCTTAAGAAGATGCGTCATCGGAAACTCCTGCGAATTCGACGCAGGTTCACCCTAGGGTCCCACGATCGCCTTGAGAGAGATCAACCGCGATCTAGTCCTCGCCCCGCTCTGCGGCGGCTTCGCCGTGCCGTTCGGCCTGCGCCCCAGGGCCGCCGGAGCTCGGGAGCGGCAGAGCCATCAGGTAGGCCGACATCGCAGCGCCGAGCGCGACCGCGACCAGGAGGGCGAAGGCCGAGGCCCGCCGCGGCGGCGGCAGATGAGCGTCGTCGCCACGGGGCTTGGTTCCGGTGATCATCGCCCGGAGGAGATTGTCGCGGCTCGCCAGGCTCGTGACGGCGACGCCAAGGAGATGGACCACCACGAGGACCTGCAAGATCCGGAACGCCGGCTCGTGCAGGTCGGCGAGGTTCCAGCCGAAGCGTCCGGCGAGCGGCCCGCCGGGGCCCTCGTCGCCGGCGCTGAAGAGGCCGGTCACCACGACGAAAGACACCGCAACAAGGAGCAGAAGCACGCTGATCCCACCCAAGGGATTGTGCCCCAGCGTCTTCTCGGCGCGACCGCGCAGAAGGTCGCCGAGATGCCGCCCAACCGCGCCGGGTCCCTTGAGGAAGTCGGAGAAGCGCGCGTGCCCGCCGCCGACGAAACCCCAAGCGACGCGAAACACGATCAGGCCGGCGATGGCCTCGCCGCTCAGGCGATGAATCAGGGCGGCGCCCTCATCCTCCCCGGTCAGCCAGCTGAGCAGCACGAGACCCACGAGCGCCCAGTGGAACAGGCGTGTCGGCAGATCCCAGACGGAGACGCGGGCGCCTAAGTCGCGCTGCGTGGGGGCGGACGGAATGGCGGTCATGACCTTGGATCCTTCGCAACCGGCGCGAGCCTGGGATTCACTCGCGCGGGCCGCCTTGATCGAGGTCATTGGGACGGCGAAGCCCCACGGCTCCGGGTCTTAGAACCAGGCCCTCAGGCCCACGACGAAGCGAGTCGCGGCGGGGTCCTCGCCGGCGGCGCGGACGTAGTCGGCGGTCTTGCCGAACCTCCGA
>CBJNAS010000107.1:0-9014 GCA_966434565.1 uncultured Phenylobacterium sp. | reverse complement strand
CCCATCTTCAACCACGGCCCCGTGAGCACCCCGCTCCGGGGCCGTCGGCGTTTGCGGGCCACGGTTTGCGCCCTTTCGCATCGCCAGCCCGCTTGCGCCGCACGACAACCGATCGCCGCGGCCCGGATGCGGGCGATCGACCGCTCGGCGCGTGCGAGTGTCACGGGCATGATGCATCCTGAGCGAGTTCCGGCTATGAGGCTGGCGAGCTCAACCCTGATGATGTCCGCTCTGCCGTCGCTCCTGCGCGCGCTCATCCGCCGCTCCGCCTCCGCGCAGCTAGCGCGAGCCCCCGTGGCCACGCCGGCGGACGGCGCGGTTTCGGCCGAGCTGGCAGCGCCCGACGTTCCAGTAGCGCCGCCGGCGGATCGTGCGCCGCAAACCGGCCTCGACGACGGCGCCGCGGCGGAGGACGAATGGGGCGGCGAGGACGAGGAGCCGGGCGCCGACGCGTCGGACCCGTTCATCACCGGCGCTTGGGAGGCGGCGGAGCCGCTGGTCACCAACCTGCAGGCGGCCAGGGCCTATGCGCGCGCCCAGGCCCTCGGCGCCGAGCACCGCATCCTGCTTTCCACGCCGGCCGGCCCGGGCAGCCTCGCCGAGGCGCTCAACCGGCTCCTCGAAGAGGGGCTTGTGCAGGCGGATTTCTTCGAAGACGGCGAAGACGGGCCCTATATGCTCTACCGGCCGCTGGAAGACCCCCCGATCGACGACCCCTCCTGAGGCCGGTCGGGGGGCGTTCGGTCAGGGGCGCGGCGGCGGTGGTGAGGGGCTGAAGCGAACGCCCCCTCCGTCTCGGCGCGTGCCGCGCCGATCCACCTCCCCCGCTGCGCGGTGGAGGATCTAGGCCGAAGATGCCCCACCGCGTGCGGGGGAGCTGTCCGCGAAGCGGACTGAGGGGGCGTTCGGCAGCGCCTACTCCTCAGCGGCGCGTTGCCGAAGCATTCGGAAGAGCCGTAGAGATCGTGCGCATGGACTATGCGCAGGCCGTCCGGGCGTTCGAGCAGGGAGAGTTCGCGGCCTTCGAGGCGATGGTGCGCCAGCGCCTGGACGCGGCGCCGGAGAGCCCGCGGTTCCTGCACGACCTGGGCCTGGCGCTGATGGCCCAGGGCCGCTTCGGCGAGGCGCGCGAGGTCTTCGAGCGCTTCTACCGGCAGGAGCCCGGCAATGCCACGGGTGCGGTCCAGCTGGGAAAGCTGCGGCTGGCGACGGGCGACTTCGCGGGCGGCTGGCCGCTCTACGACGCGCGGCTGCGGCTGACGAGCTACAACACCGAGGTCCCGCCTTATCCGGGCTGGACCGGAGAGCCGCCGGCGGGCCGCACGATCGTCGTCTGGCGCGAGCAGGGCTTCGGCGACATGATCATGGGGCTGCGGTTTCTGCCGACGCTACGCGAACTCGGCGCGCACGTGACCGCCGTCACCCGTCCGGCGCTCGTGCGCCTCTACCAGAGCCTGGGGGTCGAAGCGGTCGCGCATGGCGGGCCGGTCGGCGAGCTCGCCGAGCTTCCCGCGCCGCCTGACTTCCACACCCACCCGTTTTCGATCCCGCGCTGGCTGGGGGTGACGGCGCAGAGCATACCCTCGGCCGCTTATCTCACCGCGCAGGCCCGCCGGACCGGCGGCCGCCTTGGCGTCGTCTGGCGCGGCCGCCCGGCGCACCAGTACGACCGCTTCCGCTCCCTGCCGCAGGCCCTGGGCGCCCGGCTGCTGGCGCTCCCGGGCGCGATCAGCCTGGAGCCCGAGGCCACGGGCGCCCGCGACTTCCAGGACACGGCCGAGATCGTCGCCGGACTCGATCTGGTGATCACGGTGGATACCAGCGTCGCCCACCTGGCCGGCGCGCTCGGCCGGCCGGTCTGGATCCTATTGCCGGCGCATGGCCTGGATTGGCGCTGGATGAACGATCGGCCCGACACGCCCTGGTACCCGACCGCGCGCCTCTTCCGGCAGCCCACGCCGGGCGACTGGGCCTCGGTGGTCGACGCGGTGCTGAATTCCTCCCTTCCTTAATGGGGCAAGAGGGCTCACTTCCGATCGTGCGGCAGGACCTCGCTCATCACCTGGCGCGCGGCGCCCTTGACCAGAGCGCCCTCGCTGGGATCGCCGGCGATCAAGGTCTTCATGAAGTGCCTGGCCTGATCGAAGGTGATGTGCGGCGGCAGGGGCGGGACTTCCGGATCGGTCTTGAACTCCAGCACCACCGGCCGGTCGCAGGCGAGCGCCGTCTTCCACGCCTCGGCCACCTCGTCCGGTTTGTCGCAGAAGATCCCAGCCAGGCCGATCAGCTCGGCGAAGCGGTGGTAGGGCACGTCCGGCAGGTCCTGGGTCGCCGGAAACTTGGGAAAGCCCTGCATGATCCGCTGCTCCCAGGTGACCTGGTTGAGGTCCTCGTTGTTGAAGACACAGCAGATCCAGCGCGGGCTCGGCCAGCGTTTCCAGTACTTCGCCACCGTGATCAGCTCGGCCATGTTGTTCATCTGCATGGCCCCGTCGCCCACCAGGGCGATCACCGGCCGGTCGGGCTGGGCGAACTTGGCGGCGATCGCGTAGGGGACCGCCGCGCCCATGGAGGCCAGGCCGCCCGAGAGCGAGCAGCGCATGCCGGCGCGGATGCGCAGGTCGCGGGCGTACCAGTTGGCGCAGGAGCCGGAATCCGAAGTGACGATCGCGCCGTCCGGCAGCAGCGGCGACAGCTCCCAGGTGACGCGCTGCGGATTGATCGGCTGGGCCGGCTGCAGGGCGCGGGCCTCCAGCGTCTTCCACCAGTCGGCGACACCCTTCTCGAGCTCGTCGCGCCAGCGGCGGTCGGCCTTGCGCTTCAGCAGCGGGATCAGCGACTGCAGGGTGGCCCGCGCGTCCCCTTGCAGGTTCACCTCCATCGGATAGCGCAGGCTGAGCATGGAGGCGTCGATGTCGATCTGCACCCCGCGCGCCTGGCCGTCCCGGGGCAGGAATTCCGAATAGGGAAAGCCCGAGCCCACCATCAGGAGGGTGTCGCACCCGCTCATCAGGTCCCAGCTGGGGCGCGTGCCCAGCAGGCCGATGCCGCCGGTGCAGCCAGGCGCCTCGTCGGGCAGGACGTCCTTGCCGAGGAGGGCCTTGGCGACGCCCGCGCCCAGCAGGTCGGCGACCTCCAGCACCTCGGCGTCCGCGCCCGCCGCGCCCGCGCCGATCAGCACGGCCACGCGCTCGCCGGCGTTCAGCACATTGGCCGCCCGCTTCAGCTCGCCTTGCTGCGGCACGATCACCGGTGGCGTGTAGCCGACCCCGGTGCGGATGAAGCCGTGCTTCTGCGGCGGCTGTTCATGGGGCTCCTCCTGCAGGTCGCCGGGCAGGACCAGGACGGCGACGCCGCGCCGTGAGCGGGCCATCCGCACGCCGCGGTCGACCAGCAGGCCGATCTGGGCGGGGGTCTCCAGCTCCTGCACGAACTCGGCGACGTCGCTGAACATCCGCGCCAGGTTCAGCTCCTGCTGGTAGTGGCCGCCACGCACGGCGCGCGGCGCCTGGCCGGTGATCGCCAGCACCGGCATGTGGTCGAGCTTGGCGTCGTAGAGGCCGGTGATCAGGTGCGATGCGCCCGGGCCGCCGGTGGACAGGCACACGCCCATCTCGCCGGTGAACTTGGCGTAGGCGCAGGCCATGAAGGCGGCCATCTCCTCGTGGCGCACCTGGACGAAGTCGATCAGCCCATCGGACCGCTCCAGCGCGCCCAGCACGCCGTTGATGCCGTCGCCCGGGTAGCCGAAGATCCGGCGAACGCCCCACTCGTGCAGGCGCTCGACGATGAAGTCGCCGACAGTCTTCTTGATCATGGACCAGATGCTCGCAGCTGGGGTTCGCGCTTCCGGGCCAACAACTCGCCACGCCGGGCGCCGGCCCCAGCTCGGCCGGTGAAAATCGGCCGAGACCGCCGGATTTGCGCCGATGGATCGTGAAACGAGCCAAGGCGCCTCGGCGTTGTGAAGCTCGGGACGATCAAGGAGATTGCCGATGAAGAAGCTTGCCCTCTCGGCCGCGATGGCGGCTTGCCTGCTGGCCGGCGGCGTCGCGAGCGCGCAACCCGGCCCCGGGCCCGGCGGCTGGGATCTCGGCCGGCGCGAGTCCTGGCTGCAGGAGCGGATCGACCGCGGCATGGCGGACGGCTCGCTCAACCGCGTCGAGGCCCGCCGCGTGCAGCGGCAGCTGAACCGCATCCGCATGGAGGAGCGGCGCATGCGCTACCGGACCGGCGGCCGGCCCGATCCGGACCAGCGCGACCGGCTGCAGGCGCAGCTCGACGAGCTTTCCGACCACATCCGCTGGGCGCGCCACAACGACGTGCGCCGGCCGTGGTGACGAGGGGAGGCGGATCATGCCCACGACGGTCGAGAAGGGGCGCGCCGCCACACCCGCGCCGCTTTCGCTCGCCATGGCCGGGCGATCGGTCTAACCGGAGCGCGGCATGCGCCTTCTCGTCCTATCTCTCCTGGCCAGCCTCGCGGCGGCGCCCGCCGCGCGCGCCGATCCCGCTTATGAGGCGCGGACCGCGACCGAGGCCTGCCTCGCGGCGGTGATCGATAAAGCGCCGGTGGTCGACGCTAAGGGGCAGGACGCTGCCATCCACCGCGACACCGTCCCCAACCTCTGCGCCGTCACCGTGACCGCGGGTGATCCGAACGAGGTGCTTCAGGCGGTGATGGGCGCCGTGTTGCAGCGGCCGGAGGGCTTCACGCCCGCGCGGACCGCCTGGGATCCCGGCCCGCTTGCCTCGCGTGAGACCTTCTGCAACCGGCCCGGACGGCGGGCGATCAATGTGGTGGTGGAGACCGCGCGGCCCGGCGCTCCGACCGTGCTCACCGCGACTGTGATCGAGGGCGCCCGCCGTGATCAGCGCTGCGACCTCGACATGGGCCTGCAGCGGCCCTGATGCCTGCCTCGGGGACTAGCAAATGAGAGGTCAGGTCGCGCGGTTGTGAGCGGATGCGGCGATCCCGACCGCCGATTCACCGCCCCGTATCGGCGGTGTGTGTGTAACCTTCGCCTCGCGGGGGACAGGAGGAGCAAACCCGAATGACCGAGACCGTGAAGCCGGCGGCGCAGCCTCGCAGCTTTATCGCCGACGCGCCGGCCGCCAGCATGAGCGTCGGCCTGCACCTGTTCAGCCGCCGCTCCGCCGCGATCGCCGACTTCTGGCGCAGTTGCGCCGAGGTCCGGGAGCCTACGGACCTGATGGCGGTGCAGTTCAACTACTGGACCCAGCTGATGGAGGACTACCAGGAGGCGCTGAGCGAAGGCATGGCCCAGATCGCCGGCAGCGCTTCGGACGTCGCCAAATCCGCGGCGGACACCACGCGCGCCGCACACTTGGCCTGACTGTCCGCCCTGAGCTTTGGCAGGCGCACGGAATGGTCTAGATAGCCTCCGATTGTTTCGGAGGGGTAATATGCCGTCGGTTCCGCCGCCGCCTCAGTTAGAGGCCGTCGTCGTCTACGCTCCGAGGCTCGACCCGCTGGCGGGCGAGGCGGCCTTCGACGCCTTGCAGCTTCCGGCCGAGGCGTTGCGCCTGCGCCAACGCCTCGACGAGGCGCTGGTCGCCACGCCCGGCGTGTCGCTCTTCCGCCGCACATCGAGCCAGGCGGCCAACCCCACCACCCAGGGGATCTCGCTGCGCGCGATCGCCCCCTCGGGCGCCGGCCGCGCGCTGGTGACCCTGGACGGGGCGCCGCAGAATGACCCGTTCGGCGGATGGGTGATCTGGAGCGCCCTGCCGCCGGAAGGCTTGGCGGGCGCGACCGTCGTCCGCGGCGCGGGCGCGGGGCCCTACGGCGCGGGCGCGCTGACCGGCGTGGTGGCCCTGCAGGAGCGCGGGACCGGGGAGGGCGTGCAGGCGCTGGATCTCTCCGCCGGCGAGCGCTCGGACTATCGGGGCGCGATCGCGGTCGGCGGGCCGGGCGTGCTGGTCACCGCCAGCGGCGAGCGCAGCGCCGGCTTCACCCCCGTTCGCGCGCCCCAGGCCGGTGCGGCCGACACGCCCCTCGACCTCCGCGCCGAGAGCTTCGCCTTCCGCGTCCAGCACGCGATCGGCGCGGCAGAGGGCTCGGCCCGGTTCGGGATTTACGACGAGCGCCGCGGCGCCGGGCTCAGGGGCGCCAACTCCGACGCTTCGGGCGCCTCGGCCGCCTTCACCCTGGCGCGCAAGCCGCAGGATGGCGCGCCGGGCTGGCGCCTGCAGGCCTGGGCGCGGGCCAGCGACTTCGCCAACAGCTCGGTCGCGGTGGCGGCGAACCGGGCGTCCACCACGCCTGCCAACAGCGAGTACGCCACGCCGGCCCAGGGCTATGGCTTCAACGCCGCCCTTCAGGGCCGCCGCGGCCCACTGGACTGGGAGGCAGGGACGGACCTGCGCCTGACGCGCGGGGTGGAGCGCGAGCGCTTCCGGGTGGTCAATGGCGCCTTCACCCGTGGCCGCGAGGCGGGGGGCCATACCCAGGTGGTGGGCGGCTATGTCGACGCCGACTGGAACGCCGCGCCCTGGCTGGTCACCGCCGGCGTGCGCGTGGACGCCTGGCGTTCCAGCGACGCGGTGCGCCGCGAATGGGACCTCAACACCGGCGCCGTCACCCTGGACCAGCGCCCGGCCGGCGCCTCCGGCGTGACGCCCACGGCGCGGGCCGGCGTGCGCTACAGCCTGACGCCGGATTTCTGGCTGCGGTGGGCGGCCTATGCCGGCTTCCGGCCGCCGACGCTCAACGAGCTGCACCGGCCGTTCCGGGTCGGCAACGACGTCACCGAAGCCAATCCCGCGCTGAAGCCCGAGAAGCTGCAGGGCGTCGAAGGCGGGATCGGCGGCGGCGGCCCGGCGCGCTGGGACGCCTCCGTGTTCTACAACCGGCTGGTCGACCCGATCACCAACGTGACCATCGGCGCAGGCCCCGCCACCTTCCCCACGGCAGGCTTCATTCCGGCGGGCGGCACGCTGCGCCAGCGGCAGAACGCCGGCGTGATCAACGCCTGGGGCGTGGAGGGGCAGGCGGACGGCGAGCTCACGGCCGCCCTCGTCTGGCGGGCGGCCTTCGCCTACACCCACGCGCGTGTCGACGGTGGCGGCTCCGCGCCGCAGCTCACCGGGAAGCGCCCGGCCCAGGCGCCGGCGGTCGCGGCGAGCGGCGGGCTAGACTGGACGTTGCTTCGCCGGCTGACGCTGTCGGCGGAGCTGCGCTATGAAGGCCTGCGCTACGAGGACGACCTGAATTCCCGCAGGTTGAAGGCGGGCCTGCAGCTCGACGCCCGGGCCGCCTGGCGGGTCGCGCCGGCAACCGAAGTCTACCTGGCCGTCGACAACCTCGGCGACGCGCGCATCGCCACAGGCCAGACCGCCGACCTGGTCACGAGCTATGATGCGCCGCGGCTGGTGCGGGTAGGGGTGAGCTACCGGCGATAGCGGTTGGTCGCTCGGCCGCGGTCAGGGCGGGGCCGGATGCGGCGCGGCCTCGCGCGCCTGCCGGGTCAGGACGCGAGCGGCCGCGGTCTCGCCCGCCTGGTCACGGTTGCGGGCCGCCTCCAGGAAGCGCAGCACCGCCAGCTCGAAGGCGCGGTCGTCGAGCGTCGGCCCGAGCTTCAGCGTGCCGTCGGCGTAGCCCGCCAGCACCGCCGGGTGGATGTAGGAGCCGCGGCACACCGCGGCCGTGTTGCCGAGCACGCCGGCCACCGCCTTGACGCAGGCGCCCACGTTGCGCTTGGCCTGGGCGGCGCTGGCGCAGGGCTCCTGCAGCACCAGCGCGCGGGCCGCAGCGACCGTACCGGCCCAGGTGCGAAAGTCCTTCGCCGAGAAGTCTCCGCCCATCACCTCGCGGATGTAGGCGTTGACGTCGGCGCTCTCCACGGCGTGCTGCTCGCCATCCTCTCCCAGGTATTGGAACAGGCGCTGGCCGGGCAGGTCCTGGCAGGCCTTGACGATGCGGGCCAGCCTGCGGTCCTGGAAGCCGGTGCGGTGAGCCTTGCCGCTCTTGCCGCGGAATTCGAAGATGGCGCGGCCGCCGCCGATCCGCACATGGCCGTCGCGCAGGGTGGTGAGGCCGAAACTCCGGTTCTGCCGCGCATATTCCTCGTTGCCGACGCGGATCAGGGTGATCTCCATCACCCGCACCACGGCGGCCAGCACCTTCTCGCGGGGCAGGCCGCGCCGGCCGAGGTCCTGCTCGATCCGCCGGCGAAGCCTGGGCAAGCTCCGGCCGAAGGCGATCACCCGGTCGTACTTGTGGCTGTCGCGCACCTCGCGCCAGCGCGCATGGTAGCGGTACTGCTTGCGCCCCTTCTGGTCGCGCCCGACCGCCTGGATATGGCCGCGCGGGTCCGGGCAGATCCAGACGTCCGTCCAGGCGGGCGGGACGGCCAGCGCGCGGATGCGGTCGAGCGTCGCCGCGTCGCGGACCGGCTTGCCGTCCGGATCGATGTAGCTGAACCCGGTTCCGCCTTTGCGCCGGCGGATGCCCGGATCCTGGTCGCCGACATAGACGAGGCGCGCGGCCCTGGCGTCCTCCTGCACATCGGGGGAGGGAGCGAGGTCCGGCGTGTCGCGAGGCATCGGCAAGGCGGCTCCTCTGGAGAGCGGCCAACGTGGTATGCGCTGGGCGGTTCCTTTCCCGACCCGCCCTGGAGCAGAGTTGAACTACCGCCACGCCTTCCACGCCGGAAACTTCGCCGATCTCGTGAAGCACGCAGCCTTGCTGCAGCTGCTTCGCCAGGCGGCCGGCGATCCGGCCCCGCTGCTGGTGATCGACAGCCACGCCGGGCGTGGACTCTACGACCTGACCGGCCCGGAGGCGCAGCGCTCGGGTGAGGCGGCCGCCGGTGTCGGCCGGCTCATGCGGGCGAAGGACGCGCCCGGCGAGTTCGCACCTCTGCTCGCAGCGGTCCGGCGGCTGAACGGCGGGAACAGTCTCGCCCGCTATCCGGGCTCGCCGTGGCTGGTGGCCGAGGCGCTTCGTCCCGGCGACCGCTACCTGGGGTTCGAGCTGCGCGCCGCCGAAC
>CBJNAS010000106.1:0-9037 GCA_966434565.1 uncultured Phenylobacterium sp. | reverse complement strand
GCCACCAGGCCGGCCGCCGCGAGCGCCTCCGCCGCCGAGGCGCAGCGCACCACCAGCCCGCCGCGCCCGATCGCCCGGGCCCGCGCGGTGGCTTCGGCCAGGAGCGCTATCGGCAGGGGCAGGTCGGAGGCCGGGAGCAGCACCGTGTTGGGCCACGGCGCGTCAAGGCCCGCGAGGACCGCCAGGATCGGCAGGGGGACGCGCAGGCTGCGCTCCGGCAGGGCGAGCGGCTCCTCGCCGAGCTGCAGCAGGCCGCAGGCCGCGGCCCGTCCGCAGGCCAGGCCGAGTACGCCGGCGCCCAGTCCGGCGAAGGCGGTCGCGGCCAGTCCGAGCAGCGGTCGTGATCCGCCGACCGGGGCCTGCACCGCGGCCACCGCCCGGGCCGCGCCGGCGTCCTGCTCGACCGCCGTGCACAGCGCCACGGTCATCAGCTCGGCGTCGTCCAGGCCCAGCGCGTCCGCCAGCGCGACCAGCCGCCGGTCCGCCTCGGCTGGGGCCGTCCTGAGCGCTTCCAGGCACGCCGGCAGCAGGTCGGCGCTCCAGGCGCCGGCCTCCGGTCCCAGATCGTCCGGCGCGAGCAGGCCCACGGCGGCCAGCGCCAGGGCGCCCAGGGTGAGGACGGGCGGCTGGACGGCGCGGTTCATCGCAGCGGCTCGTCGCGGAAATGGTAGCGCACGCAGAGGCCCAGCCACGGCGTCCAGTGCGGGTCGAGATCGAGCGCCAGGCGGCGCAGGCGCACGTCGGCGGAGTCCAGCGGAAAGCGAACCTCGATCTGTTCCCCGGCCGCGACCAGGCCGCCGCGCCGGCGCGCCACCTCGCTCAACCGCACGCGGGCGCGCCGCCGAAGCCAGCGATCGAGGCCGACGCGCCAGGCGGTGAGGTCGTTCTCCCAGTCGGCAAGCGCCTCGACGTCGAGCGGACCCAGCGCCGGGTCGTGGGCCGTAGCGCCCATGCGCCGGGCGATGGCCGCCAGCAGGGCGCGTCCGAAACCGCCGGCGGCGCGGTCCGGACGGGCGTCCAGCCATTCGCCGATGCCCATGCGCGCCAGCGGGCGGATCAGCAGATAGACCCCCGCCACCGGGCTCGCGGCCTCGGCGCAGGCTTCGGGCGCGAGCGCGGGCAGGACCGGTGTCGGCGCCGCCGGCGCGTCGGGAGCGGGCGGCGGCGCATCGGAAACATCGCGCGCTACGGCGGATCGCTGAACCGCCGGCGCCGCCATCTCCGCGGCCCCGCTGCGGGGCATATCGCTCGCCGGCCCGGGAGGAGGCGCGGACAGGGCGCGGATCGACGCCGTGGGCGTGACCGGCTCCGGCGGGCGCAGCGCCTCCCCAGCCCCGTCTTGTTCTTTGGTGGGCGGGGCGGCGCTCAACGCAAGCTGGGGGGGGGGGGGGAGAAGCCCCCCTCGCGCCCCCTACTGGCCCGCAGCGGCGCCGGTTTCGGCCTCCCGGACGAGGGCGGCGAAGGCGTGGCGGGCCGGTGCGGAGAGGCGGGCGAAGAGCTGGACCGCGCGGGCGGTCGCGGCCGGGTCAGCGCGGGGCGTCCGCGGTTCCGGCCCTGTCCCCTCCGGCGGACTTGCGCTGCGGCCGTCGGGCCCGGCGGCTGGCGCACGGGAATGGACGCCCCCTCCGGCGCCGCTGCCGGCCAGCGCCCTGACGATGCGCGGAAGGTCCCCGGCCTCCGCCGCCGCGGCCACCGCGCGGGCGAGGGCGGCGGCTTCGGGCGGCGCGCGATCGGCCAGCGCCAGCCAGCGCGGCAGCCAGTCTTCCAGCGGCTCGCCGCGCCAGTCGCGCACCGCCAGCCGCCAGAACCACGCGCTCGGCCGCCGCCCTGCGGCCAGCTCGCGCAGCAGCAGGGCGCGCGCCTCGGCGGCGGAGCGAAACCACACTGCGCAGGCCATGGTCGCCGAGGGATCGCCGCCGTGCACCGCGTGCGCCGCCTGGTCGGCGAGCGCGCGGGCGGTTCGCTCGCGCCACAGCTCGGCCCGGTCCGTCGCCGGCAGGGCCCCCAGCTGCAGCCGGCGGACCAGCAGCAGCCGTTCGGGGCCGGCGGGGGCGAGCCGCAGGGCGTCCTCGACCAGATGGCGCGTGCGCGCGGCCGCCGAGGCCGGGGCGGCCAGCCGCAACCGCGCGACCGCCACCTCGCCCATCAGAGTCCCCGCAAGAGGCCGCCCAGTTCGACGCGCGCGCCGGCGGCGATCGCGCCGGGGGGGCGATAGGCCTGGATGATCCGCGCCCGGGCGAGCCCTTCGGACAGGTCCTCGATCACCCCCTGGGCGATCGGCTGGCCGTCGTCGCCGCGCAGCAGGGCGGCCATGCCGATGCGCACGCTGGAAACGTCGACCGCCAGGTCGAAGCGCGAGCCGACCTCCGAGCGCGCCGGCGCCACCAGTTGCGAGGCGACGATGCGGTCCACCGGCGCATGCGCCGCCAGCAGCAGGCAGACGCGCACGACTTCGTTGATCGCCGCGACCGCCGCCGGGACCGAGGGATCGATCCGGCTGAACAGCCAGTCGACGAAGCCCTGCTGGGTGCGGCGCAGCTCCAGCGGCAGCTCGCTCCAGCGCGCCAGAGCGGCCAGCTGGTTCAGTGGCGCCGGCTGGTCGAACTCGGAGAGGGTTTCGGCCCAGGCCAGGCGGATCACCGGCGGCGTGTCGCTGAAGCTCGCGTGCAGGCAGGCGGCGACCTGGCCGAGCTGCTGCACCTCCTGGGCCGCGAGGCTCGCCAGCGTCGGCCGGCTGTGGTCGCCGGCGATCAGGTCGCCCAGGCTCGCCTGGCCGGCGATCTGCCGCTGCAGCTGCGCCAGGCCCGCCCCGGCCAACACGCCCATGTCGATCGCCGCGGCGCTCAGCCGGCGCTGGTCGAACACGGCCTGCTGGGCGCTCATCACCGCGCGCACGGCGGTCAGGAAGCGCGGCGCGGAATTCACCGGCGGCGGGGCGTAGAGGGCGTAGCTGGCCGCGCGGTACTGGACCGCGATGAGCGCCATGCGCGCGGCGTCGAGCCGGTCGATCAGGCGCACCTGCGCGGCGAGCCCAGGGAACCAGGCGATCGGCGCGTCGCGCAACTGGGCGGTGAAGCTGCGCAACTCCTCCGGAGCGTCGGCGTGGTCGCGCAGGCAGGCGGCGAGCGGGCTCGTGGCGAGCGCGGCCGCGGCGGGCGCCGTCGGCAGGGCGGCCCGGGCTCCGGCGCGCCGCGGCCGGCGGAAGAAGATCATCTTCACATGGTCCGCCAGGATCCGCGCGCGGCGGTCGTTGAGGTCCTGCACCCGCTGGACCTCCTCGGCGAGCAGCGCCGAGACGACGGCCACGTCGTGGCGCGCCTCCTCGACCTGGACGTCGATGGTCCGCAGCCGCTGTTCGGCCGCCGCGATCAGGCCGCTCACGGTCGAGCGCACCTGGCGCGCGTCGTCGAGCACCTGCTGGTAGAGGTCGATCCGGGCCTCCACCAGTCGCATCAGGGCGATGGTGTTGTCGATCGCCTGCACCGCGGCGTTGAAGTAGTCGGCCTCGTGGCGGGCGTTGGACGGCGCCAGCTCATCGAGATTGGTGTAGTCGGCCGCGTGCGCGACCAGGTCCGCCACCGTCTCCTTCTGGCGCGGCGCGGCCGGGTCGGCGGCGGGGCTGTACTTGAAGCCCGGCGTGGGCAGGTCGCCAAGCGCGATGCCGGGCGGGCGCGCCTGGCCGGCCTGGGCCTGGCCCATCAGGCCGGCCAGGGTGGCGACCACCGCGAGCTTGCCCTCCAGCGCATAGCTGTGCGCCTCGACGGCGGGGGCGGCGACCAGGCGCTCGGCCACGCTGGTGGTCCGCTCGATGCGCGAGGGCAGGGGGAGCTGGGCGCGGACGTCGACGTAGTTGGGCGTGGTCGGATGCAGGCCGCTCGCCAGGCCGGCGATGCTGAAGGCGGGCGCGACCGAGAGCATGTCGACGCCTTCGAAGCTCGCGGTCCGCACGGCCGTGGTCACGGAAACGCTCGCCGCTCCGGCCGCGCGCGGTGGCGGCGGCGGCACATAGACCCCGCCCGTGGTCGGGCCGGTGTAGGCCGGGGCGCGGGCGACGACGATGGGGGCGGCGGTCACGGCCGGGGCGAAGCTGGCCGGCGTCGCCATGGCGCGGGTGGCGAGCGACTGGAAGCCCAGGGTGTTGCTGTAGAACCGCACCCCGCTGACCCCGGGCGTCGGCACGGTGAAGCCGCCGGTTGCGGGCGGCGGGTGGCCCGCGGACGGCGGCGCCGGCGTGGGCGGGGGCCGGGTGTCCATCGGCGCGGTGGGGTCGCGCTGGAAGTCCGTCGCGTAGGCCGATTTCAGGAAGTTGCTGATGTCCAGGCTGCGGGCCCGCGCGCTCTCCTCGCGCACGGCGATGTCCGCCAGCGTCGGCGAGGTCACCAGGCGCGAGGCGGCGTCGGCGCCCAGCATGTAGGTGCGCACCCGGTAGATGTCGGCGCGCGCCCGCACGAAGCCCAGATCGATGGCGTCGTTGGTCGCCTTCAGCTTGGCGTCCAGCTCGGCGATGAAGCCGTCGAGGCCGCTGTCGCCCAAGAGGGCGAGCTCCGGCGCCAGGAAGGCCTGCGGCCAGCGCGCGCGGAAGTCGCTCACGGCGGCGACGCTGCGCACGCCGGCGGCTTCCACCGTGCCGAAGTCGGCCTCGACGGGGGCCGCGGTCGCGCCGGTCGTCTGCAGCGGCCAGGGCGAGGGCGTGACAGTGGCCCCGTCCGGGGCGTCGTCTGCGAGATAGATGGTCTCGTCGCCGGCGGCGCTGATCTTGCCGACCGGGCCCCATTCGGCGACGGCGTTCTGCTGGAAGAGCATCACCGACTTGACCTGCACCGTCCCGGTCTGCGGTCCCAGCGGCGCATGATTGCCGCGCCAGCCGGGATCGGCGGGCGCGTCCAGGCGCACCCACTGGTCGGTGGCGGGCAAGGCCCCACCGGCCGTGCCGGCCCCTTCGACGCCGGTGGTGTTCCCCCACTGGATCGAGCAGAAGCAGGCGTTTCCGTCGGGAGCCACCCCTGTCAGGTTGAACATGAGGCCGGCGTCGGCGGAGGGATTGGCGATACGGACCCACACATAGACGCGGTCGCCAGGGCGCACGTCGAAGGAGCTGGCCGCGCCGGCGAAGCCATGCTCGGTCCAGCCCGGCCCGGCGGCGGTGATGGCGCGCACGCGGGTGCAGGTGACCGGCCCGCGGTGGCTCGGATAGGGCAGGGTCTCGGCGGGCGGCAGGTCGGCGGCGGGCCAGCTCGGCCGGCAGCCGGTGGCCGCGTCGACCAGCATGTCGCGCCGCCGGCGCACCAGCTCGCGGCGGATCAGCCAGGTGGTGCGGTCGGCGGTGTTGGCCGCCAGGGTCTGGGCGAAGGCGGGATCGACGCTCGCCACCTCCAGCAGGCCGGGCTCGTAGACCCGCTCCGGCACCGGGACCAGCAGCTCGACCGCGTCCGGCTGGTCGAGGCTGATCGGAATCAGCGAGGCGCTGTCGCGCACCGCCGCGTCGATGTGCTCGACGGGGATCGGCGCGGCCGAGACCTGGAAGCCGGGCGGGAAGAAGGTCTGGCGGCGAGCGTCGAGGTTGATCACCGAGCGGGGCAGGAAGCCGATCGGCGGCAGCTGGCGCATGGCCGCGGCCAGCGCCGCGGGCGAGGTGTCGGGCAGCTCGCCGTAGTGCTCGACGAACTGCGCCAGGCGCGCCTGCCAGAGCAGGCCCTGGCCGCTCTGCGGGGCCAAGGGCGTGCGCGGATTGGGCTGGCCGCCCAGGCGGACGACCGCCCCGCGGTCGACGAAGTCGAGGCTCCAGTCCGGCTTGAAGGCGATCAGCGCCAGCGGCAGCCCGCGACGCTCCCAGGGATGGAACTCGCCCGGCAGGGCGTTGCGCTCGACGTTGAAGACCCGATAGGCGAGGCGGTTGCGGAAGTCGGCGCCGGACGGCGGCAGGGAATAGTCGGAACTCCCCTTCAGCGCCGTCATCTCCGAGGGCCAGAAGAACAGGGTCAGGCGCGCCCCGTCGATCAGCTCGAGGTCGTCGTAGGGATCGTCGCGCGGATCGCGCGGGCAGTCGTCCGGGTCGGGCCGGCCGAGCAGGGTGGTGTTGATGGGCTCCGCGATCAGCACCGCGACCCGCGGCAGGCCGGCGGCCGCGGGCTTGCCCAGGACGGCGCCGAGCGCGGGGCCTACGGCGCGCGGCAGCCGGGCGCGGAGCTTCGCATAGATCCCGCCCGGGGTCGCATCCGGGTCGGGCGCGGCGGCCGGGTCCGCGGGAAGCGCGGCCGCGCCGGAGGTGATGGCCGCCAGGTGGTCGGCGCGCAGGTAGACCGGCACGTCGGCCAGCGCGATCCGGCGCGGCGTCGAGACCACCACGTCCTCGCCCCACTGGGTGAGCCCCAGCCCGGGCAGCAGCTGGAAGCGCGCGTCCTGCGGCTTGGCGCCGGCGGCGCCCGGCTCGAACAGCAGGTCGAGGCCGTTGATCGCGCCCGCGGTGACGCTCTGGCCGCGCAGGCGCTGGAAGCCGGAGCGGGCGTCCTGCTCGGCGGTCAGCGCCTTGTCCGAGAGGGCGCGGCCGGTGAAGGCGTTGATGCGCCGGCGCCATTCGCCCGGCAGCTCGGGACGCAGCGGCGGGTCGACGTCCAGCACGTGCTCGTCGCGGAGCGGCGCGTCGATGGGGGAGACGATGCGCATGGCTGGCTCCTAGACCTCGCCGGCGATCAGCTTTTTGAGCTCGGCCTCGTCCTTGGCGGCGATCGCCGCGGCGACCGCTGGGGCGAAGGCCGCCATCCGCGCCGCATCGAGGCTGCGCGCGGTGGCGTCGAGGTCGAGCACGTCGTTCGCGTCCGCCAGCCAGTTGACCTGGTCCTGGATGAGCGTCGGCGCGCCCTGGGCCTGCAGCAGCCGGTCCAGGCCCTCCCCCAGCCGCGGGTCGGCGAAGTCGCTGGCCACATCGATCACGTCGCCCTCGGTGATCTGCGTCGGCTGGGCGCCGGTGGTCGAGAGCGTCAGGACCCGGCTGGCCGCCAGCCGGCTCAGGCCCACCCGCTCCATCCGCCCGGCCATCAGCGCCGGGCGCAGGGCGCTGAGCGCGCCGGCCGTGGTGGGCGCGATGGGCATCATGACCGGGGGCGAAGGCGGCGCCAGCGGCGGCTGGGCCGGCGGCGTCGCGGTCGTCCCGCCGGCGGGCGGCGGCGGGATGATCTGCTCGAGCTGGCGCACCGCGGCGGTGAACAGCAGGGGCGAGGCCATCAGCTTGGGGGCCGAAAGGAAGGCGGCGATGCGCGCGGCGGCGAAGGGGGTCGCCACGTCCGTCACGCGCTTCAGCCGGTCGGCGAGGCCCAGGTCGGCCAGGCGATGGGTCAGGGCGGCCTCGACGTTGGCGTCGTCGCCGGTCACCGGCACGGCGATGCCGGTCACCTTGGGCTCGTAGGCGACCGCCCGGCGGCGCACGTACCAGAGGCGCGGCGGCAGGCCGTCGGCGGTCGAGAGCGCGGCGACGGCCTCGTTCCAGGCGGCCTGCCAGGCCCGGGTCTGGGCGTCGGTGGCCTGGGCGCGGGCGACCGCGGCGGGATCGGGGACCAGCGGGGGAGAGACCAGGGCGCGGCGCGCCAGCATCCCGGCCAGCACCTCGGCGGTGGGCCGCCGGAAGCCCTGGGCCAGGTCGGTGGTGACCGTGGCGCTGAGCTGGCCGAGAGCCTGCTCGAAGCGCTGCAGCATCGGCCGGCTCACCGGCGCCAGCACCACCACCCCCGCGGCGCCCGCGCCGGAGGCGGGCGCCAGGTCGATGGGCGGCAGGGTAAGGCTTTCCTCGACGATCGCGGCGATTTCGTCGGACGGCGCGAAGCTGATCTCGACGTCGACCGACGGGGGGAACCAGAGCTGCCGGAAGCCGAGGTCGTCGATGAGCACGGCCGCGGCGGGCAGCTGGCCGGCGGCGGGCAGGGCGGCGAAATATTGGGCGGCGGCGAAGGCGGGCGGCAGGCCGCCGTCGGCGCGGTCCTGCAGCACGTCGCGCAGGTGCTGCAGGTGCTGCAGCACGAAGTCCTCGGCGAGCGCCCGCGGCCGCGCGCCCATGCTGACCTGCAACGGCGTGTCGGCGCCGGTCTCGCGGCGGACCATGGCCATGTCGATCCAGCGGATGCCGCCGCGCTCGAGGCCGACCATGGCCAGCGGCAGGGCGTCCTGCGGCAGGCCCGTGGCCTCGCCCAGGAAGATGTCCCGCGCCACCGCCCGCCGCGCGTCGGCGAGGTTCGCCGCCCCGGCGCTGTCGGCATAGGGGATCAGGGTGATCGCCGTGGCCTCGATGATGTCGCCGTCCTCGATCTGCCGCGGGCCGTTGACCGTGGTCGGATAGGCGGCGATCGGGTTGGCGGTGAACTCCACCGGGCGCAGCGCCAGGATGAACAGACCGGTGCGCCGGCCGAGCGGCGCGCGCGGCTCCAGCCGCAGGCCCAGCGAGGCGTCGAGCCGCCGCGAGGTCGCCAGGTCGAGCAGAGCAACGGTCCGCCCCGTTGTCACCGCGACGAGCTCGCCGGCCGGGGTCACCCCGTGCCCGGCCTCGATGGTCAGGCTCTGGCCGGTGACGTCGGAGCCCAGCGAGACCTGCAGCCCCAGCACCACGCCCGTGCCGCAGGCCCGCGCCAGGTCGGCCTGGCGCTGGCGGATGTAGTCCTGGTCGCGGGTGAGGTCCGCTCCGGTCAAGAAGCGGCCGTCGAAGTAGCGCGGTCGCCGCCGCAGGCCGTCGAGCACGATGGCCGAGGCGCCCAGCATCTGCTGCAGCTCGACGTTTGAGACCACGTTCGGGTCGGGCGAGGCCATGGCGGCGACCGCCGCCGGATCGGCCACCTCGATCGAGGTCCGGGCGCTGCTGTTGGTGAACGTCACCATGGGAAGGCTGCCTCCAGATCTGGACCTATTGGGCCTTGGGGTCGCGCCCGACCCACTTGCCGGGGTTGGCGATGAACGGGCGCAGGCTGTTGTCGACGGTGACCGGCCGGGTCATGTCGAGCACGGGGCGGGCGTCGCTGGGCGCGTCCGCCGCCAGCGAGACCGGGATCGCGACGCG
>CBJNAS010000105.1:0-9146 GCA_966434565.1 uncultured Phenylobacterium sp. | reverse complement strand
CCGGATCGACATGGCTACGCGGGGAGGACGGTGACGATTACATCGTCGGGGGCCAGGGCTTCGACAACATCAACGGCAACACTGGCAACGACACGGAAAGCGGCGGCGCCGGGAACGATTGGGTGGTCGGGGGCCAGGGCAACGACATGATCTTCGGCGAGACCGGCGACGATGTCCTGAACGGCAATCTCGGGAATGACACCTGCGTCGGTGGCCAGGGGAACGATTGGGTGCGCGGCGGCCAGGGGGACGACCTGATCTTTGGCGGGGACGGCAACGACTGGCTTTCCGGCGATCGCGGAAATGACACCCTGACCGGCGGGGCCGGAGCAGATGTCTTCCATGTGTCGACAGGCGGCGGCATCGACCGAGTGACCGACTTCAACGCCGCCGAGGGCGATCGGGTCCAGCTCGATCCCGGCACGACCTATTCGGTGCATCAGTCGGGCGCCGACACGGTGGTCGACCTGGGCGGCGGCGACCAGGTGATCCTGGTCGGCGTGCAGGCGAACACCCTGCCGTCGGGCTGGCTGTTCTTCGCCTGATCTCACCTCAGAGCACGGCGACACCGGCGGCCTCGGCCGCGCGTTCCAGGCGCCGGTCGAGCGTCGCCAAGGGCATGCCATGGCGATAGGCGACTTCGAGATAGGCGGCGTCATAGGCGCTCAACTCGTGGGCGCGCGCCAGTCTCATGAGCTCCCCCTCCACTGGCTCGGCGTCCAAATGGATCGGCAGCCGCGAAAGGCTCCGAAGGAACGCTCGCCCCTGGCTCTCCGCCACGCGGCCCCGCCGCACGTTGACGCTGACGATGTTGTAGATCTCGAAGCGCCAGAGGATGGGCGCATGGGCCTCCTCCGCCCTCAGCCGCTGCAAGGCTTCTGCCGCCTTGGGGTGATCCTCGTCGTCGAACATCCAGCAGGCCGCGACCGAGGCGTCGAGGACGAAGGCCACTAGAACCGCCGCCCCTCGTCGCGGGCCGACAGGATCTCGGCCACGGTCACGCGGCCAGTCTCGCGCCCGCGGCGGCGCAGATCTTCGATGGCGGCGGCGATCTCGGCATCCCGGCGCGCGCCCTCCGGCTCGAGCCGGGCGATGGCGCGGCCATGCCGCGTGATCACGATCGTCTCACCCCGCTCGACCTGATCGAGCAGTTGCAACAGGCGCGCCTTGGCTTCTGAAGCCTGAACCACCGAATGACTGGTCATAATGACTGGTTAAATAACGCCGACAGTGTCGCGGCGCAACCTCACAGTGTCACCTCTACCCTCCGCTCCAGCACCGCCTTGCCCCCGCGCCAGACCTTGAACACGGCCACATAGCCTCCGGGCGTCCAGCCCGCCGGCGGACGGGGGCGGCTGAGCGCGATGAACTGCTGGGCCTTGTCGCCCGTCAGCGGCGGCAGCCTGGCCGTGGTGGGCGCCCGGCCCGGGTTGAGGAAGGTGAGCTCCAGCACGTCGCCCTTCTCCCGGCCGATGGCGCGCATGTAGGCGATGATCACCGAAGACGCGGCGCGCGCAGGGGGAAGGCTGCCCGCCTCGACCGCATCCTCCAGCACGGGTCCGTCGGCAATCCCGGTGTTGAGGATCGCGCCACGCCTGTAGGCCAGCGCGCGGACCGCGGCGGCGTCCCACATCGGCGTCTGGGGCGCGCAGGCGCCCGGCGTGACCGGCCCCGGGGCGAAGGGGTCCACGACCTGGCCGTCGTGGCGCACCTCGATGTGCAGGTGCGGGAACTGGGTGTCGCCGGAGAGGCCCACCTTGCCCAGCGGCGCGCCGGCGGCCACGACCTGCCCGGCCTTCACCCGGACGCTGCCCTGCATCATGTGGCAGTAGGCGGTGATCCAGCCGCCGCCGTGGTCCAGCACCACGGCGTTGCCGCAGCCGATCCTGTCGTCGTGCGGCTGGCTCATGTCCTTCAGCAGCACGTCCGGCACGCCGTCGCGCAGGCGCAGCACCTTGCCGGGGGCTGCGGCGCGCACCTCGACGCCCGCACGCTCCATCGCCAGGTCAGGCACGCGGATGTCGGTCCCGGTGTGACCGTCGTAGCTGCGATGGCCGCAGCGGTGGTCGAGCCAGCCCGGGCCCGGCTGCCGGTCGACATAGTTCTGCACCTCGCAGCTGCGGCCGGGCTGGCAATCCAGCGGGAGGGCGAGCTTGGGCCCCTCGCTCGCGGACCGGGCGGCGGCAGGCCAGGCGACGGCGGCCAGGACGGCCGCAACGAAGTTTCGAAGCATCGGCTCGGCTTTCCTTCAGCGCCCACCACAACCTTCGCCTGTGGCGGTCCTGAGGCAGGACGGAACACGAGCCTGGGCCGTGGCGTTGGCCTTGCTGAGATCCATGCACCTGAACGACCTCAGAAGTCTGGTCCTGTTCGCCGTCGGGCGCACGCCGGTCACCCTGGGCGGGGTGATCGCCGGAGTGACTGTCACCCTGCTGGGCTTCGCCGCCGCCAAGCTGGCGGGCGCGGCCCTGCGCCGCTTGCGCGGCAAGGTGCATCACGGGCGCGAGGCGCTGTTCATCGTCGAGAAGCTGGCGACCTACGGCCTGGCGCTGCTGGGCTTCACGGCGGGCCTCTCGACCGTGGGCCTCGACCTCTCGTCCCTGGCGGTGTTCGCCGGGGCCGTCGGCGTCGGCGTGGGCCTGGGCCTGCAGGGGATCGTCAAGGAGTTCGTCGCCGGCCTGGTGCTGATCTTCGACCGGGTGCTGAACGTCGGCGACTTCGTCGAGCTGGAGGACGGCAAGCGCGGCGTCATCCAGGAGATCGGCCCGAGGGCGGTGCGGGTGCGCACGGGCGACGACATCGACCTGATCGTGCCGAACTCCAAGTTCACCGAGGGACCGGTGACCAACTGGACCCTGCACAACGAGACGAGCCGCATCCACATCCCCTTCTCCGTCCCGAGCGACGCTGACCGCGGGCGCGTGCGCGAGGTCGTACTGGCCGCGGCCCGAAGCGTGCCTTTCACCCTGCCCGACAGCAAAGAGCGCAGGACCCAGGTGTGGATGACCAGCTGCGGCCAGACCGGCGTGGAGTTCGAACTCGTGGTCTGGCCGACCATCGAGGCGGTGAAGCGGCCGGGCGCGATGAAGGCGGCCTACGTCTGGGCGATCGCGGACGCCCTGGACGCCGCAGGGATAGACACCGCCTACCCGCAGCTGGAGCTCAGGCTGCGCAGCCTGTTCGGCCAAGAGGGCGACCAGGCGCTGGCGGCGTTGGGCCTGGCGCAGCCGAAGCCTGCCGCGCCGCATCGGCCGGGCCCGCCGCGCGACGGCAACGACGCGGCCGACGAGCTGTCTCGGCCGCCGCCCCCCAGCGAGGCCGATCGTCCGCCCCCGCCCATGGACGCCAGCTAGGGCTCCACGATGCGCCCGCCGGTCAGCGGCCGAGGCGCGCCCGTGGTTTTGGGGAAGGAGATCGGCAGGCCGCGGGCGGTGCGCGCCGCCAGATAGGCGAAGGCCTCCGCCTCGATGGCGTCGCCGCGCCAGCCGTGGGCGTCGGCGTCGCTGACCGGGCACGGCAGCCGCTCGGCCATTGCGCGCATGATCTCCGGATTGCGCCGGCCGCCGCCGCCGACGATCAGCTCGCGCGGGGTCTCGCCGACCAGCTCGAAGCCGCGCCGCACCGCCTCGGCGGTGAAGGCCACAAGGGTGGCCGCCGCATCCTGCAGCGACAGCGCCGCCAGCGGCTGCAGCGGGAAGTCGTAGCGGTCCAGCGACTTGGGCGGGGCCACGCTGAAATAGGCGTGGGCGAGCAGGCCCTGCAGCACGTCCTCATGCGGCCGGCCAGCGGCGGCGAGCCGCCCCTCCGCATCGAAGCGCGCGTCGCTGCGATCCTGAACCAGCAGGTCCAGCATGCCGTTACCCGGGCCCGTGTCGAAGGCGAGGATCTCGCCGTCGGCGCGGATGAAGGTGACATTGGCCACCCCGCCGATGTTCAGCACGGCGAGCGGGGCCTCCAGCCCCGAGGCCCGGGCCCGGGCCAGGTGGTAGATCGGCGCGAGCGGCGCCCCTTGCCCGCCCGCCGCCACATCGGCGCTACGGAAGTCGAAAGCCACCGGCACGCCGGCCCGGCTCGCCAGCAGGGCCGCATCGCCCAACTGCGCCGTGCGCCCGACACCACCGCCCTTGGGCCGCTCGTGCAGAACCGTCTGGCCGTGCATGCCGATCAGGTCGATGTCGGACCACGCCAGGCCGTGGGCGGCGAGGAATTCCTCGGCGGCGGCGTAGTGCTCCTCCGAGCCCGCGCGGGCGGCTTCCGCGAAGATCGCCGGAGCCGGAGCGCCCCGCGGCCAGCGCTGCGCGGCGTAGGTGGCGGCCAGCATGATCTCGCGGGTGGGTTCCGTCAGCTTGCGCTCGCCGGCAGGGCCGAAGGCCTGGATCGTCTCCCCGTCCGTCTCCAGCACCGCCATGTCGACGGCGTCGAGGGAGGTTCCGGTCATGAAGCCAAGGATGCGCATGCGGACCTGAGTGCCATGCATCGATCCCGCTCCGCTAGGCGCCCTGGCCTCTCGAAAACCGAGTGCATGGCGTGCTACAGCCGCTCGGCCTTGTGGCCGTCCGGCCGAACGCCCCCTCCGTCTCGGCGCCTGCGCGCCGATCCACCTCCCCCGCTGCGCGGTGGAGGATCTGGGCGCAAGATGCTCCACCGCGAAGCGGGGGAGCTGTCAGCGAAGCTGACTGAGGGGGCGTTCGGCGCCGGATGCAGAGCTTCGAAACCGAGAACACCCGCAGATGTCCGACGCGCCCTTCAAGTCCGAGTTCCTCAAGACCATGCAGGCGCGCGGCTACATCCACCAGATCAGCCACCCGGCGGAGCTGGACGATGCCGCCGCGAGCGGCTGCCTGCGAGCCTACATCGGCTTCGACGCCACCGCCCCCAGCCTGCACGTGGGCAGCCTGATCCAGATCATGATGCTGCGCCGGCTGCAGCAGGCCGGCCACAAGCCGGTGGTGGTGATGGGCGGCGGGACGACCAAGGTGGGCGATCCGAGCGGCAAGGACGAGAGCCGCAAGCTGCTCACCGAAACCGACATCGCCGCCAACATCGCCAGCATCCGCACCGTCTTCGAAAAATTCCTGGCCTTCGGCGACGGCCCGACCGACGCGGTGATGGTCAACAACGACGACTGGCTCTCCAAGCTCGGCTACATCGAGTTCCTGCGCGAATACGGGCCGCACTTCACCGTCAACCGCATGCTGACCTTCGACTCCGTCAAGCTGCGGCTTGACCGCGAGCAGCCGCTGACCTTCCTCGAGTTCAACTACATGCTGATGCAGGCGGTCGACTTCCTGCACCTGAACCGCACCCTTGGCGTCGGGCTGCAGATGGGCGGCTCCGACCAGTGGGGCAACATCATCAACGGCGTCGAACTGGTGCGCCGCCTGGAGCACAGGGCCGCATTCGCGCTCACCACGCCCCTGCTCACGACGTCCTCCGGAGCGAAGATGGGCAAGACGGCGGCGGGGGCGGTCTGGCTGAACCCGGACCTGCTGAGCCCGTACGACTACTGGCAGTTCTGGCGCAACACTGAGGACGCCGACGTCGGCCGCTTCCTGCGCCTATTCACCGACCTGCCGCTCCCGGAGATCGCGCAGCTGGAAGCGCTGCCCGGCGCGAAGATCAACGAGGCCAAGAAGGTGCTGGCGAACGAGGCCACGCGCCTGCTGCATGGGCCGCAAGCCGCCGATAGCGCCGCCAAGGCGGCCCAGGCCGCCTTCGAGGAGGGCCGCCTCTCCGCCGACCTGCCCACTCACGAGACGTCGCGGGCCGAGCTCGAGGCGGGCGTGGTGCTGGCGGCGCTGGCGGCGGACGCGGGGCTGGCGGCCTCCCGGGGGGAGGCGCGCCGCCTGGCCCAGGGCGGCGGCCTGCGGGTCAACGACAGGCCCGAGCCCGACGCCAACCGCCTGGTCACCACGGCGGACCTGGTGGACGGGGTGGTCAAGCTGGCGGCCGGCAAGAAGAAGATCGTGCTGGTGAGGCCGGTCTAGCCTCGCCACCTTGAGCAGACCACCGCGCCGTGACGCAGAATCGCGGCGCGTTCCCCAATCCCCGAAAGATGCGAACGGCGTAATGACTGAGAAAAATGGTCCGTCAGCAGGCCTGGCCGGAGGTCGCAGGCTATTGCGGCGCGGCTTGGAAATTAGTGGGTTGATCGCCCCCTACTATCGCTGGCGTGAGAGGCGAGCGGCCCTCGCGCCGCTCCCCCCGTTCGACGACGGCCATCCGATGCCGCCTCGCGAGCTCATCATGCGTGTCAGCGGCGCGGGTGATGCACGCTGGTTTGGCGAATGCGGCCGCAAGGACGCCGACCGCTTCACGGCCTTGGCGGAAGCAAACGGCCTGTCGTTGAACGCTGGGATCGCAGCCCTCGATCTTGGATGCGGTGCGGGCCGCATTGCGCGCTGGCTCGCGCCGCGCATTCTCGCGGGCGGCGGCCGATTCGAAGGACGGGATATTGATCGTCTTCTGGTGCGCTGGTGTCAGGACAACCTGGTCGGAAGCTACGCCTGTAACCGGATTCTTCCTCCGCTCGACCTGAATGCAGGCCTGCTTGACCTGGTCTATGCACACTCCGTGCTGACTCACCTTCGCGAGCCGACCGCGTTGGCCTGGTTGGCCGAAACGCGCCGCGTGCTCCGCCCAGGCGGCATTGCAATAATGACGTTCCATGACGAAACCTATGCCGCGCATTGGGCCCCACCGGAACTTCAACGCACGCTAGGGGACAACGACTACGTCGTATGGAACAACGCGCTCGAAGGCACCAACTACATGTCCGCCTGGACCACGCGCGACTATTTCCGGCGACTCGCCGAAGAGCACTTCGAAATTTGCGTGCTTCTCCCGGGGGGAACGGACGCGCCCGATCAAGCAGTCGCCGTTCTGCGCGCGCGAGGCTGACTCGCAAGCTTTCGGCGCGAGCTGCACTTGAAGGCGCCGACGGCCTCGCGCTAAGCCGGGGTCAGGACAGGAGACGAGGCGATGAGCGGACCCGGCGAAGGCGACAAGGCCCCCGACTTCGAGCTCGCGACTGCAGACGGGCCGGTCCGGCTCGCCGACTTCGCCGGCAAGACCCTGGTGCTCTACTTCTATCCGAAGGACGACACCTCCGGCTGCACCCGCGAGGCCCAGGACTTCACGGCGCTCGCGCCGGAGTTCGCCAAGGCGGGGGCTGCGGTGCTCGGGGTGTCCAAGGACTCCGTCGACAAGCACCGCAAGTTCGCGGCCAAGTACGACCTGGGCGTCGCCCTCGCCTCCGACCCGGAAGGCGCGGTGATCGAGCGCTACGGCTCCTGGGTGGAGAAGACCCTCTACGGCCGCCAGTACATGGGCATCGACCGCTCCACCTTCCTGATCAAGGACGGCGTCGTGCGCCGTATCTGGCGCAAGGTGAAGGTCCCCAGCCACGCGCAGCAGGTGCTGGAGGCTGTAAAGGCGGGATAAAAACGCCCCCTCCGTCTCGGCGCTGGCGCGCCGATCCATTCCCCCGCTTCGCGGTGGAGATCTGAAGATGCTCCCCGCGTGCGGGGAAGCTGTCCGCGTAGCGGACTGGGCGTTCGCCTTAAGCCTCCACCTTCTCTCGCGTCGCGCCCACCCGCTGGGCCAGGGCGGCGCCCATGAACGCGTCGAGGTCGCCGTCGAGCACGCCCTGGGTGTCAGAGGTCTCCACCTCGGTGCGCAGGTCCTTCACCATCTGATACGGCTGCAGCACGTAGGAACGGATCTGGTGGCCCCAGCCGATGTCGGTCTTCTGGTCCTCCAGCGCCTGCTGCGCCGCCTCGCGTTTCTCCAGCTCCAGCTCGTAGAGGCGGGCCCGCAGCATCTTCCAGGCCTGGTCGCGGTTCTGGTGCTGCGAGCGCTGGGTCTGGCAGGCCACGGCGATGCCCGTGGGAATGTGCGTCAGGCGCACCGCCGAGTCCGTCTTGTTGATGTGCTGCCCGCCCGCGCCCGAGGCGCGGTAGGTGTCGGTGCGCACGTCGGCCGGGTTGATCTCGATCTCGATGGCGTCGTCGATCACCGGATAGACCCAGACCGAGGCGAAGCTGGTGTGCCGCCGCGCGCTCGAGTCATAGGGGCTGATGCGCACCAGCCGGTGCACCCCGCCCTCGGTCTTCAGCCAGCCGTAGGCGTTGGTCCCCTTGACCTGCAGGGTCACGGACTTGATGCCGGCCTGTTCGCCGGTGGTCTCCTCGATGACGTCGATGCTCATGCCGTGGTCCTGGGCCCAGCGGCTGTACATGCGCAGCAGCATGCCGGCCCAGTCGTTGGACTCGGTGCCCCCCGCGCCGGAGTTGATCTCGACATAGGCGTCGTTGCCGTCCGCCTCGCCGGAGAGCAGCGCCTCCAGCTCGGCCCGGCCGGCCCGTTCCCGGATCGCCCTCAGCTGGGCGCGCGCCTCGTCAAGCGAGGCCTCGTCGCCCTCCTCGTCGGCGAGCTCGGCGTAGCCCACCGCATCGGCCAGGTCGCTTTCCAGCGACTTCACCGCATCCACCTGCGCGGCCAGGCGCGAGCGCTCCCGGCTGACGGCCTGGGCTTCGTCCGGTTTGTTCCACAGGGTCGGGTCCTCGACCCGGGCGTTCAGCTCATCGAGCTTGCGGAGCGCTGGCTCCCAGTCAAAGACGCCTCCTGAGCAGTTCGATCGACTGCTCGATGTCGGCCTTCGCAGCCTCGACATCCGCTCTCATGGGAAAGCTCCGTTGAATCCAAGGCGCGGGAGGTAGCCCCTCGCGCCGCTCAGTACAAGCCGGTGACGTCTTCCTTCGGCTTCGGCGGCGGCGCGCCGGCGGCGGGCGGCGCGCCCGCGGCCCCCGCCCCGCCGGTCGGCTTGAGCCGGTCATAGGGCTGCGGCCCTGCCTGGCCCGCGCCCGCGGTGGACACGGCGATGACGCGCGGCTCCGTGCCCGGGCGGAAGGCCTCGCGGATGCCGCGGATCATGGCGAACTTGGCGTCCTTGGGCGCGGTGAAGTCGTCCTTCGGCTCGCCCTTCAGCGCCTCCTGCATGAACGCGATGAAGATCGGCACGGCGGCCACCGCCCCGGTCTCGCCCTCGCCCAGGCTGCGGTTGTCGTCGAAGCCCACGAAGACGCCGACCACCAGCTTCGGCGAGAAGCCCATGAACCAGGCCGAGCGGTAGTCGTTGGTCGTGC
>CBJNAS010000104.1:0-9162 GCA_966434565.1 uncultured Phenylobacterium sp. | reverse complement strand
TCGTGTCGCGCAACCGCCGCGACGAGGTCGTGGAGGCGCTCGCTGCGGCGATGCGAGCCGTGAAGGTCGGCAGCGCGTTCGACGCCGACACGCAGATGGGCCCGCTGGTCAGCCGGCGTCAGCTCGACCGCGTGTGCGGCTACATCGCGACCGGAGCTTCGGAAGGCGCGCGCCTGGTCACCGGCGGCGGCCGGCCGGAGAACCTGCCCAAGGGCTGGTTCCTGCAGCCCACGCTGTTCGCGGAGTTAAACAACGCCAGGACCATCGCGCGCGAGGAGACCTTCGGCCCCGTCGGCGTGGTGCTGACTTAAGACACCGGGGAGGAGGCGATCGCGATCGCCAACGACACGCCATACGGCCTGTCCGGCGGCGTCTTCACCGAAGACCTCGAGCGGGCGTACGCGGTGGGCCGGCGCATTCGCACCGGCAACTTCGGCCACAATTGCCGGATGATCAACTATCGGCTGCCGTACGGCGGGTTCAAGCTGTCCGGCGTCGGCCGCGAAGGCGGCCCCGAGGGCCTCGACGGCTTCACCGAGCTGAAGACCATCTTCATGAAGGAGCCGCCCGCGCACCTGCGCGGGTGAGCCGCGGCGCGCCTTCGCCGCCCGTGGGGCGGGCTTGCGCCCGCGCCCACCCTGGTCAGGCGGTGAACTGGCTTTCGCCGAGCCGCCGCGTGTGGCGCTCGATGTCGCCGTACTGCTTCTCGAGCGAGAGCAGCCGGCGGTAGTAGTGGCTGATGGCGTATTCGTCGGTCACGCCATAGCCGCCATGCACCTGGATGCCGTTGCGTGCGACCGTCTGCCCGCTCTCGCCGATCACCACCTTGGCCGCCGAAATCGCCGCGGCGCGCACCGCCGGATCTTGCTCATAGCTGGCGGAGATCGCCTGGTAGAGCATGGAGCGGGCCTGGTAGGTGGCGACGAAGCTGTCGGCCAGCATGTGCTGGATCGCCTGGAATGATCCGATCGGCACGCCGAACTGCTTGCGCTCCTTCACATAGGCCCCGCAGATCTCGATCGCGGCCTCCATGGCGCCGACCGCCTGGGCCAGCAGGGCGATGGTGGCCCGCTCCACCGCCTCGGCGACCAGCGCGCCGCCGCGGTTGGGTCCGACCAGCAGCGCCTCCTGCGGCGCGGCGACATCTTGCAGGATGACGTCCGCCGCATGACCGCCGTCGATCAGCGGATAGCTATCGAGCCGCAGGCCCGGCGTCGTCCGGTCGAGCAGGAACAGCGCCAGCCCGTCCTCCCCCTCCAGGGCCGCGGAGACGATCAGCTTGTCGGCCGAAGGCGCGTCCAGGGCCATCAGCTTCTGCCCGTTCAGCACGAAGCCGGAGCCGTTGCGCGCCGCCCGGGTGAGCGTCGCCTCCGTCGTGAGCGGATCGCGCCCGGGCTCGGCATGCGCCAGCGACAGCAACAGCCCGCCTTCGGCGATCGCCGCGAGCAGCGGCTCGGTGACCTCAAGCTCGGCGTTCGCCAGGACATGGCCGCCCAGCACGGCGGTGCTGACGAACGGCTCGGTGGCCAGCGCCTTGCCGAACGCGGTGTTCAGCAGGGCGATATCCTCGAGACTGCCGCCCAGGCCGCCGGCGCTTTCCGGGACCGGCAGCGCCAGCCAGCCGAGTTCAGCAAACTGCCCCCAGCGCGTGCGGTCGAGCCCGTCGGGCAGGGCGCGGCGCTCGCGCCACTGCTCCAGGCCGCCATGCTCGCCGAGATAACGCTCGGCGCTGTCCAGCAGCATGCGCTGGATGTCGGATCGTTCAAACTCCATCACGCGTCCACTTGATCAGAGGCCGTAAGCCAGCTTGGCGAGGATATTCTTCTGCACCTGCTTCGTGCCGCCGTAGATGGTGGCCGCCCGCAGGATCAGGGCAATGGAGGTCCGCCCGGGCGCATATTCGGGCCACATGGGCGTGGGCGGCGCGGGCTCGCAGGTCGGGGCGAAGTAGCGGGCAGCCTTCGCCCCGAGCAGGTCGACCTGCAAGGTGGTGACCTCCTGCTGCAGCTCCGAACCGCGGACCTTCAGCACCGAGGCGGCGGCGGCTTCCGGATAGCCGGACTCCTCGTGGGCCAGGACGCGCAGCACGGACCATTCGAGCGCGCGCAGGTCGGCGTCGAGCTTGGCGATCCGCGCGCGGAACGCCGGGTGCTCCGCCGCCGGAACGCCGTCGACCTGTTCGTGGCGCGCCATGTCGCGCGCCCGGTCCAGCTCGCGCTTGGTCCAGTAGATGAAGGAGCTGGTGGTCCGCTCGTGCTCGAGCAGGAACTTGGCGTAGGTCCAGCCCATGCCGGCCTCGCCGATCAGCTGGTCGGCGGGGACCTCGACGTTCTCCAGGAACACCTCGCAGAGGTGGTCCTCCCCGTTGATCTGCGGGATGGTGCGCACGGTCAGGCCGGGCGTGTCCATCTTGATCATCAGGAACGAGATGCCGCGCTGCGGCTTCACGCTCCGGTCGGTGCGGACCAGGAAGAAACCCCATTCGGAGAGCGCCGCGCCGCTGGTCCAGATCTTCTGGCCGTTGACGACGTACTTGTCGCCCTTCAGTTCGGCGTACGTGCGCAGCGACGCCAGGTCCGAGCCGGACCCGGGTTCGGAAAAGCCCTGCGCCAGGTTCAGCCGCCCTTCGCGGATCATCGGCAGGAACTTGTCCTTCAGGTAGTCGGACCCGAAGGTGTAGAGCACCGGGCCCAGCATGTGCGTGCCGCCCCAGTCCATCTCCGGGGTGTCCGCCGCGTAGAGCTCTTCGTTGAAGATGAACAGCTGCATCGGCGTCCAGCCGCAGCCGCCGTGTTCGACCGGCCAGTGCGGCACCGAGCGCCCGTGCTGGTGCAGGATCTGCATCCACCGGTGCTGATCCTCGGGCGAGGAGTTGTTGTGCACCTTGTTCCGCACGCGCCGCTTCATGTCCGGTGGAAGCACGTCGGCGATAAACTGGCGGATTTCGGCGCGGAACCGCTTCAGTTCCGGATCGGCTTGCAGCTGCATGAAAATCTCAACCCTGGTCGCCGGAGAAATTAGATAAATCGGCCCAGCCGCGCGAGCCCCGTCCCGGCGAGGCAGCGTTTCATCTCGCATGCGATGACATTGCAAGAAGCCCTGTCCGTCGGCGAGCTTGCGCTATCCTACTGCGCCGCGCAAATGGCCGCCGCGCGAGCCTCGGACTTTCGCGTGAGGAGCGGATGACGCGCGCAGAGATTCCTGTCGCAACGGTTCCGGACCTCGTCGCGCGATGGGCGGCGGAGACGCCCGGTCAAGTCGCGCTGCGCGACCCGCGGCATGCGCTCACCTACGCGCAGCTGCGCGCGGCCACCGCCCGCGGCGCCGCCGCCCTGCGGGGCGCAGGGCTCGGGCCGCGCGACCGGCTGGCCCTGGTGAGCGAAAACACCGTCACGGCGGTCGTCATGCTGCTCGCCGCCCAGACCCTCGGCGTGTGGCCCGCCCTGGTCAACGCCCGCGCGCCGCAGCGGGAGATGGAGCGGATGATCGCGCGCATCGCCCCGCGCCTCGTCCTGTTCGACGCCGAGCAGTCGGCGGCGGCCGCCGAGCGTGCGGCGGCGAGCGCCGCCCGGGTGTTCGACGCCGGCGCGCCGGACCGGCTGCTGGCGCTGGACGGGGAGGGGGACGCGGCCGCCGCGGCCGGATCCGCGGCTCAGGAGACGGCGCTGCTGCTGTTCACCTCGGGCACAACGGGCGCGCCGCGGGCGGTGATGCACAGTCACCGGGGCCTGCTCGCGCTGGGCCAGGTGATGACGCGGGCCCGGCTGACCGGGGCGGGCGACCAGGTGCTGGGCGCCGCACCGCTCCCCCACATCATGGGCCAGGTCAACCTGATGGCGGCGCTCAGCGCCGGGGCCGAGCTGAAGCTTCAGCCGCGGGCGTCGATTCCGGAGATCGCCGAGGCGATCGCCTGCGGGTCGATGACTCACCTGTCACTGGTCCCGGCGGCCTACGCCCAGCTTCTGCAGCATATCCGCTCGCACGGCCTCGACCTGAGCGCCAGCCGGCTGAAGTACATGAGCTCCGGCGGCGCGCCGCTCGACCCGCAGCTGAAACGCGAGATCGAGCAGCTGCTGCGCGCGCCGCTGGCCAACGCCTACGGCATGACCGAGTCCGCGCCGGGCACGCGTAGCCGCCCGGGCGAGAGCTTGAGCGAGACCAGCATCGGCCATCCCGAGCAAGGCGCCCAGGTGCGGGTCATGCGCGACGGCGCGCAGGCCTGCGCGCCGGGCGAGATCGGCGAGATCTGGCTGAAGAGCCCGGCCACCATGCTGGGCTATTTCGGCGACCCGGAGGAGACCGCCACGGTGCTGCGGCCAGGCGGCTGGGTGGCCACCGGCGACCTTGGTCGAGAGCTGCCGAACGGCGAGTTCGAGATCGTCGGGCGGCGCAAGGAGATGATCATCCGCTCCGGGTTCAACGTCTACCCGGCCGAGGTCGAGGCGGCGATCAACAGGATCCCCGGCGTGCTGCAGAGCGCGGTCGTGGGGCGCAAGCTGCCGGGCGGGGACGAAGAGGTCGTCGCCTTCGTGCAGCCGCGCACTGGCTGCGATCTCGCCGCGGAGCAGGTCGATGCGGCGCTGCGCGAGGAGATCACGCCCTACAAGCGCCCGCAGCGCATCTTCGTGGTGGCGGCCATGCCGACGAGCCCCAACGGCAAGATCCTGAAGCGCGAGCTGCTCGCCGTGAGCTTCGGCGGCCATTGACTCGGTCCGCGATACACCCAGCTCGCGCCCGGGCGTGAGCCGTGGAATGATCGGCGCGGGACAAGCATCGGGAGGAGACACAAATGAGCGACGTTCTGGACCGGCGCGCCAAGCTGGCGGGCAAGGTCGCCGCCGTCCTCGGCGGCGGCGGCGGCATCGGCCGCGCGGTGACCCTCGCCCTGGCCGCGGCGGGAGTCGACGTGGCGATCTGCGACCGGGACTCCGAGGCGCTAGAGCAGACCCGGCAGGCGGCGGCGGACCTCGGCCGCCGGGCCTGGGCGGTGGCGGGCGACGTCACCGATCCGGCGCTCCTCGACGCCTACTATGCGGGCGTGGGGCGCGAGTTCACCCGTCTCGACATCGTCGTGAACGTGGCCGGCGGCGTGAAGCGCGGCTTCTTCATGGAGGCCAGCCGCGAGAAGATCGCCGGCGACATCCAGCGCAACTATGGCTACGTGGTCCAGTCGGTCCAGTGCGCCGTGCCGCTGATCCGCCGTGGCGGCCAGGGCGGCAGCATCATCAACTTCACCACCATCGAAGCCCACCGCGGCGCGGCGACCTTCGCGGTCTACGCCGGCGCCAAGGCGGCCACCACCAACTTCAGCCGCGCGCTGGCCGTCGAGCTCGGCGCCGAGCGGATCCGCGTCAACTGCATCGCCCCGGACACCACGCCCAGCCAGGGCAATATCGACGCCATGTCGGACGAGACGCGCGCCTCGTTCGCCGCTGTGCCGCCGGAGCACCAGGGGGAGGGGCTGGCGATGTATGTTCCTGCCAAGGCGCAGCCGCCGGCGGAAGCCCTGGCCGACGCGGTGCTGTTCCTCGCCTCAGACCTCTCCAGCTTCGTCACCGGGACCACGCTGCACGTCGACGGTGGGACCATGGCGGCGGCCGGCTTCCTCGATTGGCCGTTCGGCGACGGCCACCTGCCGGTGCCGCTCGGGGGCACGCTGTCGCGCATCTACCGCCCAGGGTGAGTGCGCCATCGCGTGCGTGATCCACGTGGCGGCCACAGCGTTCCTCCTGGATCGACGGCGCGGATCAAGTGTACACGGCTGTTTCATTACGAAGGGCACGGGGAGGCCGCCATGTCAGATCGTCCCTTGAGGGTCGGGATCATCAGCGCGAACTGGAGCCTGAAGGTCCACGGCGCGGCCTGGCGCCGCATCCCGGGCGTCGAGGTGGCGGCGATCTGCACCGCGCACCGCGAGACCGCCGAAGCCGCGGCCGAGGCCTACGCGATCCCCAAGGCCTACTGGAACCACGGGGAGATGTCGGCCGATCCTGACCTCGACATCATCGACGTGGGGACGCGCCCGTCGTTCCGCTTCCCGATGGTCATGGCCGCGCTCCGGAACGGCAAGCACGTCTATGACGCCCTGCCGTTCGCGATGAACGTGGCGGACGCCGTGGCGATGCGGGACCTGCAGCGGGAGAAGGGGCTCGTGGGGGTGGTCGACGCCCAGTTCCGCTGGTTCCCCCCGGCGCAGCAGATGAAGGCGATGATCGACGCCGGCTTCATCGGCCGGCCGCTCGGCTTCAACGTCCAGCTGATGCTGCCGCTGATCGTCCAGAACGACAAGCCGTACGCCTACTGCGCCTACTCCGAGCACACGGATCCCTATTATTGGCTGGCCGACAAATCGAGCGGCGGCAGCGGCTGGCGCAACTTCGCCACGCATTCGCTGCTCTACCTCACCCACATCCTCGGACCGGTCGAAGAGGTCACCGGCATGCTGACGACGGGCGTGCCGGAGTGGCATCTGCCCAACGGCGACGTGCTGAAGCCTGAGACCCATGACCTCGGCTCGGCCACCCTGCGGCTGAAGAACGGCGCGATCGGCAGCCTGCAGACCGGCTGGTGCGTGCCCGACACCGAGGGCTGGCGCGTGGAGGTTTGGGGAGATCGCGGCCGGCTGCTGCTGAGCGACCCGACCTTCGGCAATGGCCTGGGGGCCAAGCTCTACGCCGGCGACGCCTCGCCGGCGCCCTACGGCGAACGCAACTGCCGCGAGCAGCCCATCGACCGGCGCTATTTCCAGGTCCCCGGCGCCGCTGCGGCCGGCGACGAGCCCCGACCGTTCGCCGCCATGGACTGGATGTTCAGCGACATGGCGCAGGCGATCCGGGACGGTCGCGAAGGCTCGCCGAGCTTCAGCGAGGCCGCCGAGGTCCACAAGGTCGTCGAGGCCGTCGAGATCGCCAACGCCCAGCGTTCCTGGGTGCGCATCGACAGCCTCTGACTCAGCCGGCGGCCAGCGGCAGGCCGGCGCGAGATCGGAACGGCTCCCAGGCCGCGGTTGCGGACGCCGCGCCCGCGTTTCCTTGCGTACGCTGCGCCTCCGGCGCCGGCGGCCGTCTCAGATGTGGCGAGATTGCCACGCCCAAAGGCGCACCCCGCCACGAGCCTACACCATCACATGGCCGATATCAGCTTGACGAAGGCCAAGGTGCGTTACCGCCCGCCGGCTTTGTCCACTAGACGGCGGTGCTTCGCGGCTGCGGCTCAAGAAAAAGCAAGTCCGGCTGCGGCTTGTCCAAGAGGGGATACCCATGAGAACGAGTGCGATGAAGGCCCTGTTGCTGGGCTGCACCATGCTGGCTTGGCCGGTGGCCCAAGCCAATGCAGAGGAAGCGCAAACCGCGGGCGCCGCGGCCGCTCCGCCGGCGAGCGAGTCTCCGGCCATTGGTGAAGTCGTCGTCACCGCCCGTCGCCGGGCCGAGTACGTCCAGGACGTGCCGCAGCAGGTGACCGCGGTCAGCGGCCAGGCCCTGCAGCAGCAGGCCGTCAGGAACGCCTATGACCTGGTCCGCGTCGCCCCGGCGCTGAACGTCAACATCTCCGCCGGCGGCGGCCAGAGCCAGCCTCAGTACACCATCCGCGGCCAGCGCCAGGGCGACACCCCGCCCAGCCTCGACCCTTCGGTCGGCACCTACGTCGGCGACCTCGTCATGGAGCGGCCGTTCGGTTTCGGCCAGATGATGTTCGACCTGAACAACGTCCAGGTGCTGGAGGGCCCGCAGGGCACGCTGTTCGGCCGCAACACGACGGGCGGCGCAATCATCCTGCAGCCGAACCAGCCCGGCAGCGACTACGACGCCCAGATCCACGGCGCGCTCGGCAACTATCGCTACGGCGAGGTCGACGGCTATGTGAACCTGCCGTTCAGCGACAAGGCCGCGTTGCGCGTCGCCGCCCAGCACACTTACCGCGACGGCTACATCAAGGACATCGCCATCGGCCAGCACGACCAGGACGAGAACGAGACCGGCGTGCGCGTCTCGCTGCGCCTGCGGCCCACGGACGACCTGGAGAACATCACCAGCGCCAACTACGTCAGCCGGCGCACCAACGGCTCCGGCTTCCGGATGCTCGCCATCAAGCCGGCCTCGCCTGCGGGCGCGATCTACGGCGCGATCGGCCAGGCGGTGGCTTCCGGCGTGAATTCGCTGCCCTGGAACGAGACCGCGAGCAATCGCTCCGGCTTCTCGCAGACCAAGACCTACACGGTCGCCAACACGACGACCTACGATCTCGGCCACGGGCTGCAGATCAAGAACATCCTGGGCTATGTGAACTACCAGTCCTCGTTCGCCGACGACCTCGACGGCTCGCCGCTGCCGATCCTGTCCTACGGCCTGCTGCAAAACGGCCGTCAGGAAACCGAAGAATTTCAGGTTCTCGGCAGCGGCCACCACTATAACTGGATCGCCGGCGCCTACTACTTCCGCGAAAACGTGTTCTACGAGTCAATCACCCCGGACGAGCTGAACCCGGTGCTCGTCGGCCGGATCATCCCCCAGACGATCGCCGAGCAGGGTCACAACTATTCGAAGTCGATCTTCGCCTCCGGCACCTATGATTTCAGCGACTTCATCCCGGGGATCTCGGTCACGGCGGGCGCGCGCTATACCTGGGATACCCGCCAGTCGCAGTTCGGCACGACCTATGCGGCCGGCTTCGCGCCGGGCGCGGCCACCGGCAACCCGGTCACGCCGGTGTCGCAGGGCCAGAACTGCGGTTTCGCGAGTTCCACCAACGGCCCCTATCCGGTGGCCTACAACCCGGCGACCTGCCGCACCAACGGCAAGGTGAACTTCACCAAGCTGACCTACAACGTCGACATCGATTACAAGCTGACGCCGGACAAGATGGTCTACTTCGCCCACCGCCTGGGCTATCGCACCGGCGGCTGGTCGACGCGGGCGATCAACGGCTTCCACAGCACCTTCTCGCCGGAGACCGTGGGCGACTACGAGCTCGGCGCGAAGCTGGACTGGCACTTCGGCGGCATGTTCCTGCGCACCAACGTCGCGGGCTTCTATCAGAAGTACACCAACATCCAGCGCCTGGTGCCGCTGGTCTTCGCCAACGGCGCGACCACGGCGATCGTGGAGAACGCGGCCAGCGCCAACATCAACGGCGCCGAGGGCGAGTTCACCTTCGTGCCGAACC